>JBEIIN010000052.1:0-9823 GCA_040380795.1 Sediminibacterium sp.
CTTCTTTAAGTCTTTCAGCGACGCTGCTAAATGTAATTTGAATATTAGCTGCCAAGGGGAGAATGAGCACCATAAAATTGAGGCCATCTTTAAAGCCTTCGCTAAAGCCATTAAAATGGCCGTGCACCGCGACCCCCATAGCAACCAACTACCCAGTACCAAGGGGGTTTTATAGGCCCTAACAGCCGGTAGCCTAGCTTGGAGGTTTTTTTGGTAGAAAATACACATTGTCTTAGCTTTGCAATAGAATGAAACAAACAAACAATATATGGTGGTGGCATACAAAATCCGATAGGGTATTGTAGTGACATAACTATATTGTCAAATTATACATGAACCCTAACAGCAATGTTGGGGTTTGTTTTTTTAACGAATGACCGCAGGAATATGCAAAAAATGATTATCGAAACTACTGTCACTAAAATGTTGGCAGACATATTTACACCCGTAGGTATTTATCTACGTTTGAGAGATAGATATAGGGATACTATTTTATTAGAAAGCACCGATTCGCATGCTGCTGAAAATAGTTATTCTTTTATTGGGGTGAATGCTATTGGAGGTATTGAAATTTCTTCCTTGAATGAAATTGAATATAAATATCCTAATCAAGAGCCAGAGAAAGAAACTATTAAAAATGTGCACGATGCGCCGGATCGTATTTGGGCCTATATGCAACAATATGAAATGAAAGGTGCAGGAGAGAAGGAAGCTGCTTTTGCACAAGGCTTATATGGTTATACTGCATATGATGCTATTCCTTTTTTTGATACTATTCAATTTAAAGAAGGGGCGCCCATTATTCCTTTAATGCGTTATCGTTTATATCAATATGTAATTGCGTTTAATCATTTTAAAGATGAAATCTTTATTTGTGAAAATAAAATAGCAGGTATTCCATCTGATTACAATGCACTCCTATCATATATTAAAAGTAAAGACCTTCCTCAATATCCTTTCTCTATGAAAGGAGAAGAAAGTTCTAATTTAACTGACGAGCAGTACCGCGATGCGGTAAAAAAAGGCATTCAGCATTGTATGCGTGGTGACGTATTTCAAATTGTACTAAGTAGAAGATTCCAGCAAAGCTTTCAAGGCGACGAGTTTAATGTATACAGAACGCTTCGAAACATTAACCCCTCTCCTTATTTATTCTTCTTTGATTACGGCGATTATAAATTAATGGGCTCTTCTCCAGAAGCGCAAATTATAATAAAAGAGGGTAAGGCTATTGTGCATCCCATTGCAGGCACTTTTAAAAGAACTGGAGATGAAGCCAAGGATGCTGAAATGACCCAGCAATTATTAGACGACCCTAAAGAAAATGCGGAGCATGTAATGCTTGTAGACTTAGCCAGAAACGATTTAAGCCGTGTTTGTACTGAAGTAAAAGTGAAACAATACCGACAAGTGCATTATTATAGTCATGTGATTCATTTGGTAAGTGAAGTAGAAGGAGTAGTGGCTAAGGATGCTAATCCCCTGCAATTAGTTTCTAAAACTTTTCCTGCAGGTACTTTAAGTGGGGCACCCAAGTTTAAAGCCATGCAACTAATTGATGCTATTGAACCTACTAAGAGGTCGTATTATGGAGGTTGTATTGGTTTTCTAGGTTTTGATGGGTCTTGCAATCAAGCTATTATGATACGTACTTTTTTAAGTAAGCATAATACACTTACTTATCAAGCGGGTGCAGGTGTGGTGGCTGCCAGTGTGCCAGAAAATGAATTACAGGAAGTGAATAATAAATTGAACGCCTTAAAAATGGCCATTGTATTAGCAGAAAAAATACATGGTTAACTTTTGATTATAGAAATAGAATTATTGAACATAGAAATAAGTGAAAATGAAAATATTGGTTTTTGATAATTACGATTCCTTTACCTACAACTTAGTACAGTTGATAAGGGAGATAGCACCCATGGCTACTTTGGAAGTGCATAGAAATGATGAAATTAAATTAGAGGATATTAAGGCCTTTGATAAAATATTATTGTCACCTGGTCCTGGTTTACCTTCTGAGTCGGGCTTATTATTGCCGCTAATAAAAGAATACGCAGCTAGTAAATCTATTTTCGGTGTATGCTTAGGGCAGCAAGCTATTGGAGAAAATTTTGGAGGAAAGCTTTCCAACTTAAGTAAAGTGTATCATGGTGTTGCAACACCTGTTCATATCACAACCGCATCAAGTCTATTTGAAGGAATGCCAACTACATTTAATGTAGGGCGTTATCATAGCTGGGTGGTGGATGAAAAAAACTTTCCTGCTGATTTAATAGTTACTTCTAAAGACGAACAAGGTTTTATCATGTCTCTAGAACATAAGAATTATGATATCAAAGGGGTACAATATCATCCAGAGAGTGTGTTAACACCATTGGGCGCTACTATCATATCTAATTGGTTAAAAAAATAAGAATGAAAAAATTATTACAATATTTATTTGAGCATAAGACCTTGACAAGAGAGCAGGCTAGGGATGTGCTAGTGGAAATATCTGAAGGCAAGTATAATGAACATGAAATCACTTCTTTTGTTACTGTTTATTTAATGCGCAGCATTACTATTGAGGAGTTGATGGGTTTTAGAGATGCCTTACTTTCTTTAGCAGTGAAAGTAAATTTAGGGGTGGACGATGCCTTAGATATAGTGGGTACAGGCGGAGATGGGAAAGACACTTTTAATATATCCACTTTAGCTTGTTTTATAGTAGCCGGTGCAGGACAGACAGTAGTGAAGCATGGTAATTATGGCGCTTCTAGTGTAAGTGGCGCTTCTAATGTAATGGAGCAATTGGGCTATGTTTTTAAAAAAGAAGAAGCAGTTTTAGCTAAAGAAGTTAAAGAGGCGGGCATTTGTTTTTTACATGCGCCTTTATTTCACCCAGCTTTAAAAGCAGTGGGGCCCATTCGAAGAAATATTGGCGTGCGTACTTTTTTTAATATGCTAGGTCCTATTGTAAACCCTGCTCAACCAAAATATCAGTTAATTGGTGTGTATAATTTAGAGATGGCTAGAATATATAATTATTTACTACAATCTATTGGTAAAGATTTTACCCTAATACATAGTTTAGATGGCTATGATGAAATTGCTTTAACTACCGATACAAAGGTTATCACCAACAAAGGTGAATATATAATGACGCCTTATCAATTAGGCAAGAAAAAAGTTTTTAGCCAAGAATTACATGGAGGCAAGACGGTGGAAGAGGCGGCTGCCATATTTAAAAATATTATTCAAGGCAAGGGTAGCTGGTCTCAAAATGCAGTGGTATTGTCTAATGCAGCCATGGCTTTATTTGTAACAGGCAAATATGATACCTATGAATTAGCTTTTCAAGCAGCTGTTACAAGTTTAGAATCGGGGGCTGCCAATAAATGTTTAGAAAAATTAATTAGTTTACAATGAGTAGTAAAATAACAGGCACTAATATATTAGCTACCATCGTTGCTCAGAAGTTGAAGGAAGTAGCTGCGCGTAAAAATGAAATTAGCATTACGCAATTAGAAGCTATGCCTTTATTTTCCAAACAAACCCTTTCTTTAAAAGCGAATTTACAAAAGCAGCATACTACGGGTATTATTGCTGAATTTAAAAGAATGTCTCCCTCTAAAGGTATTATGAATGATAAAGCTTCTGTAAAAGAAGTAACAGCAGCCTACCATGCATACGGTGCAGCGGGTATTTCTGTATTAACTGATACCGAATTTTTCGGTGGTAGCTTAGACGATTTATCTGTTGCTATCCAAAATGATATACCAGTGCTTAGAAAAGAATTTATCATTGATGAGTTTCAAATTATAGAAGCTAAGGCTTATGGCGCTTCAGTGGTTCTATTAATTGCTTCTTGCTTAACACCCGCTATTACCCAATTATTAGCGGCTAAGGCAAAAGCATTAGGTTTGGAGGTTTTATTAGAACTACACGACGAAACAGAATTAGAACATATTTGTGATGAAGTAGATTTAGTAGGCATTAACAATAGAAGTTTAAAATCTTTTGAAGTGAATATTGAACATTCATTGGCACTTAAAAATAAACTACCTAAAGGAAAATTAAGTATTGCTGAAAGCGGTATTTACAGTGTAGAGACTTATCAGTTATTAAAAAAAGAAGGATTCGATGGTTTTTTAATGGGGGAGTACTTTATGAAAGAGGAAAATCCGGCATTGGCATTTGAAGTATTTACTAAAGCAATTAAAAGAAGCTAAGATGCAATTTAAAGTTTGTGGTATAACGAGTATTGAACAAGGGGAGGCTATCAGTAGTCAGGGAGCGCATTTTATTGGATTTATTTTTTATCCAAGTTCGAAAAGATATGCGCTATCTAGTTTGAGTTTGGAAGCTATCGCAGCCTTTAAACCTAAGAATGCTAAGAAGGTTGGTGTATTTGTAAATGAAACTACTGAAAAGCTAATTGATATAGCAACCAAGGCAGAACTTGATATGATTCAGTTGCATGGAGATGAAGATGCTTCCTACTGCGCAACTATTCAAGCAGCCTTTCCGGTGATTAAAGTATTTAGGGTTTCAAAAACGATTCCCGATTTTGCTTTATTTGAAAATGTGGCTGCTTATTATTTATTTGATACCGATAGCGTCTTGTATGGAGGAACGGGTCAGCATTTTAATTGGGAAATCATTAAGAAAACGCGTTTCAATAAACCCTTTTTCTTAAGTGGCGGTATTGGTATTAATGATGTGCAAGGTATACAGGTATTGAAAGCAGCCATAGCTGGTAAGGATTTAACAGCGGTAGATTTGAATAGTAAATTTGAAACAAGCCCTGGAAATAAAAATATTGAATTAATTAAAACTTTTATAGATGAATTTATTTAATGTAGACGAGAATTATCAAAACCCTACAGCGGAAGGTTACTATGGTGCTTTTGGTGGAGCCTATATTCCAGAAATGTTATATGGCAATGTAGAAACTTTGAAAACACAGTACTTGCAAATTATGCAAGACCCTATTTTTCAAGCAGAGTTTCAAGCATTATTGAAAGACTATGTGGGAAGACCTACACCTCTTTTTTTAGCTGAACGATTAAGTAAAGAAATAGGTGCTACTATATATTTAAAAAGAGAAGACCTCTGTCATACTGGTGCACATAAAATTAATAATACCGTTGGGCAAATTATTTTAGCACAAAGATTAGGTAAGAAAAAAATTATTGCTGAAACAGGCGCTGGACAACATGGTGTGGCTACGGCAACTGTTTGTGCCTTGAAAGGAATGGAATGTGTCATATATATGGGAGAAAAAGATATTGAAAGACAGGCCCCCAATGTTGCGCGTATGAAAATGTTAGGAGCAACCGTTATTCCTGCAAAAAGTGGAAGTAAAACTTTAAAGGATGCCACTAATGAAGCTATTAGGGCTTGGATTAACGAGCCTAATGAAACACATTATATAATTGGCAGTGTGGTGGGGCCGCATCCATATCCAGATATGGTGGCCCGTTTTCAAAGCGTGATTAGTGAAGAGATTAGAAAACAATTAAAAGAAAAAACAGGCAGTGAACTTCCTAACCATGTGGTAGCCTGTGTGGGTGGAGGTAGTAATGCTGCAGGTGCTTTTTATCATTTTCTAAATGAGCCTTCTGTAAACTTAGTGGCAGTAGAAGCGGCTGGTCATGGGGTGCATTCAGGTTTAAGTGCTGCAACCACTCAATTAGGTACACCAGGTATTTTACATGGCTCTAAAAGTATAGTCATGCAAACCAGTGATGGTCAAGTGGTAGAGCCACATAGTATCTCTGCTGGTTTGGATTATCCAGGTATTGGCCCCTTACATGCTTTTTTATATGAAAGTAAAAGAGGTATATTTTTAAGCGCTACCGATAAAGAAGCGCTGGAGTCTGCATTTCACCTTTCTAAAATTGAAGGCATTATTCCTGCACTAGAAACAGCACATGCTTTTTCAGTGCTACCTAAGATGAATTTGAAAGCATCTGATGTGGTAGTAGTTTGTTTGAGTGGAAGAGGAGACAAAGATTTAGCTACTTATATGGAATATTTATAGAGTATAAAAAAGCATAGAGTAAAAAAAGTAATAGAATAAGTAATAGAGTAAGAAATAAGCATAAAATATAAATATGTCGAACTTAGAGTTAGTATTTAAAGAAAAATCGAAGCGCATTTTAAATGTGTATTGCACTGCGGGCTACCCTTCATTAGATAGTACGATGAAAGTAATGGAAAGTTTGCAAAAAAACGGCGCAGACATTATTGAATTAGGTATGCCCTATAGCGACCCCTTGGCTGATGGCGAAGTAATACAAGTAAGTAGTATTAAAGCCTTAGCTAATGGAATGAATATTGCTGTTTTATTTGAACAAATTAAGGATATGCGAAAAAGCATTTCTATTCCAGTTATATTAATGGGCTATATGAATCCTATTTTACAATATGGCTTTGAAAATTTTTGTAAAAAAGCAAAAGAAGTAGGCGTGGACGGACTTATTTTACCCGATTTGCCTTTGTTTGAATTTGAGCAGTCTTATGGGAAAATAATTACTGAAAATAATTTAGATTTTATTTTCTTGGTGACTCCAGAAACACCCGTAGATAGAATTAGAAAACTAGATAGTTTAAGTAATGGATTTTTATATGCAGTAAGTTCTTCTGCTACTACTGGGAAGGACAAGGATTTTAATGTAGTAGCCCAGTATTTACAAAAATTACAAGCTATGCAGTTAAAGAACCCCATACTAGTGGGTTTTGGCATTAAGGACAAGGCTACCTTTGATGCAGCTACTGTTCATACCCAAGGAGCCATCATTGGCTCTGCTTATATCCAGCAGTTAACTAAAGGCGGCGATATTGAAACTACTACTAGTCATTTTTTAAATAGTGTTTTAGGCGCTTAATCAACAAAAATGAAAACAGTTATCATTAAATACAATGCAGGTAATATTCAGTCAGTGCTTTATGCGCTCGAGAGAATAGGGGTATCTGCCATGGTCACTGATTCAATTCAAGAAATTCAAACAGCAGATAAAGTAATTTTCCCAGGCGTAGGTGAGGCTAGCACTGCTATGCAATATTTAAAAGAAAGAAGTTTAGACGAGCTTATTATAAACTTGAAACAGCCTGTATTAGGTATTTGTTTGGGTATGCAATTAATGTGTACGCATTCTACTGAAAATGATACTACTTGTTTAGGTATTTTCGAGGAGCAAGTGAAAAAATTTGAAACATCCGACCCTACAATTAAAATACCACAGATAGGTTGGAATACGATTACTGAATTAAAGACCCCTTTATTTAAAGGCATTGCAGAAAATAGTTTCGCTTATTTTGTACATGGTTACTATGCAGCCAAAGGCCAGCATACTATTGCCACCACAAATTATATTCAAGACTATAGCAGTGCCTTGCATAAAGATAATTTTTATGGACTGCAGTTTCATCCCGAAAAATCGGCCCTAGTGGGAGAGCAAATTATTCATAACTTTTTATCCCTATAAAACGTAATCGCAGAATAAAGAAATAAAAATAAGTACTAAAAAAATAAAAAAGAGAAAAACAAAAAATTAAATGCAAATTATACCCGCTATAGATATTATTGAAGGAAAATGTGTAAGATTAACCGAGGGAGATTATACACAAAAGAAAATATACAATGAAAATCCATTAGAAGTAGCAAAGGCTTTTGAAGGTATTGGCTTAATGCGTTTGCATTTGGTAGACTTAGACGGGGCCAAGTCTGGAGAGGTTGTGAATTGGAAGGTTTTAGAAAAAATTGCTAATAATACAAAACTAAAAATAGATTTTGGAGGCGGTATTAAAACCGAGGCCATTTTAAAAACTGTATTGGATACAGGTGCTACCTATGCTACCATTGGTAGTTTGGCGGTGAAAAATGAATTATTATTTCAGGAGTGGATTGCACGCTTTGGAGCAAATACTTTTATGTTAGGCGCCGATGTTTTTGAAGAAAAAATTGCTATTGGCGCTTGGATAGAGAAAACAGAGATATCGGTATTTGATTTTATGAAATCTTATATAGATAGAGGGGTGAAACAAATTTTTTGTACCGATATTAAAAAAGACGGTAAACTACAAGGCCCTTCCATTGAGCTTTATCAAAAAATTATAGAACAATTTCCTGCTTTGCATTTAATTGCAAGTGGTGGAGTAAGTTCTTTAGATGATTTAATTGAGCTAGAAGAAATTGGATGCGCTGCCGCTATAGTAGGTAAGGCCATTTACGAAAATAAAATTACTATTTCGGAATTAGCTAGTTTTAATTAATATATTTTAACAAATACTATTCATGTTAACCAAACGCATTATACCTTGTTTAGATATCAAAGACGGCCGCACGGTGAAGGGCGTAAACTTTGAGGAGTTAAGAGATGCAGGAGATCCTGTGGAACTAGCTGCTTTCTATGCAAGGGAGGGTGCAGACGAATTAGTTTTTCTTGACATAACCGCTACTGTTGAAAAAAGAAAAACTTTAACTGAGCTAGTGAATAAAATAGCGCATAAAATAAATATTCCTTTCACGGTAGGTGGAGGTATTCAAACCGAAGAAGATGTGAGTATATTATTACAAAATGGTGCTGATAAAATTTCTATTAATACTGCGGCTTTTCAAAACCCTGCTATCATCAATCGTTTTGCCAAAAATTTTGGAAGCCAGTGTGTGGTGCTTGCTATTGATACCAAATTAGAAGCCGATGGCAATTGGTATGTGTATTTAAAGGGAGGCAGAGAAAAAACCAATACGCTAACAATGGATTGGGCAAGACAAGCAGTGGATTTAGGTGTAGGAGAAATTTTATTAACTTCTATGAACCACGATGGCACCAAACAAGGTTTTGCTTTGGAAATAACTGCGGCTTTATCTTCAGCCTTACCTGTTCCTATTATTGCATCGGGTGGTGGAGGAACTGAATCTCATTTTTATGATGTATTTAATGAAGGCAAGGCCGATGCTGCCTTAGCTGCCAGTATATTTCATTATAAAGAAGTGTCTATCCCTAATTTAAAAAAATATTTAAACGAAAGAGGAATTGCGGTAAGAATTTAATAAACTAGAAAAGAATTCAATAGCAAGTTTTAAATAAAGTTAGCAAAGACTAATAATAAGAACGAAGAATAGAATGAATAAACAGAATAAAAATAATAAAAAGAATATAAGGAATAAATAATATTAACTAATTATACTATTAACTATGAATATCAATTTTACAAAATACACCGACGGTCTAGTACCAGCCATAGTGCAAGATGCTAATACTAAAATTGTATTAATGTTGGGTTTTATGAATCAGGCAGCAATAGATGCTACACTTGCTTCGGGCAAAGTCACCTTTTATAGCCGTTCTAAAAATAGATTATGGACAAAGGGTGAAGAAAGTGGTAATTTTTTGAATTATATAAGTATGAAGGAAGACTGTGATCAGGATAGTTTATTAATACAAGCTAGTCCTGAAGGTCCTGTTTGTCATATGGGAACTGATACTTGTTGGGGTGAAGACAATATTACTAGTATCGCTTTTTTACATAAATTAGAACAAATAATTGCAGATAGAAAAAATGCAGATCCTTCTAGCTCTTATGTAGCTAGTTTATTTGCAAAGGGTATTAATAAAATAGCGCAGAAAGTAGGGGAAGAGGCGGTGGAATTAGTCATTGAGGCTAAGGACAATAATGAGGAGTTATTCTTGGATGAGTCGGCCGATTTATTATTTCACTACATGATACTTTTACAGTCTAAGGGCTATGCATTGTCAGATGTAGCAAAGGTTTTAGCCCAAAGGCATAAGCCCTAAATTTTAATGCTTATCTTTGATATCTTAACTGAATA
>JBEIIN010000053.1:0-9776 GCA_040380795.1 Sediminibacterium sp.
CATAGCAGCTTGTCCACTTGAATGAAGTAATGCTTTTAATTGAAGAGGTTCTCCTTTTTCATTGGTTAATCCGTGTGCTTCTAATGCTTCTAAGGTTTGTTCTGCTGCAGCAAAAGTAGGGTTGCCCCATCTTGTATATAATTTTGTTTTATCTGTTCCTGCAAAACGCTCCATGCCTTCTTCAGCTGTATCAAAAGTAAAAGTAGAAGTGGCGTATATAGGAGTGGTGTGAGAAGAATTATCATTTTCTTTAGTTGCCGTATGCAATGTTAAAGTGCTAATGCCTTTGAACTTTTTATTTTTCATATTCTCTTATTTAACTCTTTTAAATATACATTAATATGCCCACTTAATCCAGGCAGCGCCCCAGGTAAATCCTCCGCCAAATGCAGCTAAGACTAAATTATCTCCTTTGTTTAATTGCTTCTCCCAATCCCATAAACATAAGGGAATGGTTGCCGCTGTTGTGTTTCCGTACTTTTGAATATTAATCATTACTTTTTCCATAGTAAGGCCCATTCTATTGGCGGTGGCATCAATAATACGTAAGTTGGCCTGGTGCGGTACTAGCCATGCAATATCATCTGCTGTTAATTTATGTTTTTCCATTAGCTCAGCACTTACATCGGCCATCCCTTTCACCGCAAACTTAAATACAGGTTGTCCGTCTTGAAATGCATAATGTTCTTTCGCCATCACTGTTTCAATACTGGCTGGTTTTAAACTTCCACCTGCTTTCAAGTTTAAATATTTTGCACCACTACCATCGCTTTTTAAAATAGCATCTTGAAATCCTAAACCATCGGTACATGGTTCTAATAAAACTGCACCAGCGCCATCACCAAATAAAATACAAGTGGCTCTATCGGTGTAATCAATAATGGAACTCATTTTATCAACGCCCACCACAATTACTTTTTTATACCTGCCTGTTTCAATAAAACTAGCACCAGTAGTGAGTGCAAATAAAAATCCACTGCAAGCTGCACCTAAATCAAAACCAAAAGCATTTTTGGCACCCACTTTATCACCCATTAAATTAGCGGTAGAAGGAAAGGGCATATCGGGCGTTACTGTTGCACAAATAATACAGTCAATTTCTAAAGGGTCGATATTTTTCTTTCGAATTATTTCTAGTATTGCTTCTGTTCCCATATCGGAACTTGCCTTACCTGGTTCGCGCAGAATTCTACGCTCCGAAATACCGGTTCTAGATTTGATCCATTCGTCGTTGGTGTCTACCATTTTTTCTAGGTCAAAATTGGTCAGCTTAGTTTCTGGAACATATCCTCCAACAGCAGTTATGGCGGCTCTTAAAGTAGGCGTCATGGAATATCATTTAGTTTAGCTTACAAATATCTGATTTTTTGGTTAAGAATTGGTTCAAATACCCATTTTTCGTTGCTTATTTGTTAATTTTGAACGTATTATGATAGCATTTCTACAAGGCCAATTTGTTCAAGTTACACCCGCCAAACTAATAGTTGATGTGGGGGGCGTTGGGTATGAAGTAAATATAAGTTTACATACCTATGAATCTATTTCAAAAAAGGAAAAAGGCATGCTGCATACTTACTTGCATATCACCGAAAATGCACAAGTACTTTTTGGTTTTCACGAACAGCAAGAAAAGGAATTATTTCTTCAATTAATTAGTGTTTCAGGGGTGGGTGCAAGTACCGCAAGAATGATGTTATCTGGTATGCGCCCCGATGAAATTATTAGAGCCATTGTGCAAGGTGAAGCAAGACAATTAGAACAAATTAAAGGTATCGGAAAAAAATCGGCAGAAAGATTAGTGCTTGAACTAAGAGACAAACTTTCTAAAATGAATGTGGCCAATAACCCGAATGGAGGTTTTGCTTTAACTAATAAGAATACGCCTCATCAAGATGCAGTGCAAGCCTTGGTTTCTTTAGGTATTCAAAAAGCCGTTGCAGAAAAAGCAGTTGACAAAACTATACAGGCAGAGGGTGCTGAAATGAGTTTAGAATCATTGATTAAGGCAGCCCTTAAAAACTGTTAATTTAAAACTTCAACTTTTTTCTTTGAAACTTTTGCAAACAATTTTATTGTCAGGCTTATTACTTCTTTTGGGGAGTGAATTGTTAGCGCAATCAAAAGCTTTGCAAGTTCCCTTCAAAGATACCGCTGTAAGTAAAAAAAATAAGGACAGTGTTAGAGTTTATTATGGTAAGGATACTTTACATTATGCCATAAAGGATAGAAGAGGCGATTTTTTATCGCAACCTAGTAATAACCCATTTGATCTTTCGGATACCAGCGTCGTAAAACGCAGAGTCGATTATGATCCCGCTACGAAAACCTATTCCATTGCCGATTTAATTGCAGGTAAGGCTCAAAGAGTACCTTCTACATTAACTTTTGATGAGTTTTGGAAATTAAAAACGGCCAAGGATGAACAGGCCTATTTTATGCAAAGGGCTAATTCTTTAGGTACTTTAAATAGAAAAATGAGTAGGCCTAAAACAAAAGTGTATGATAGTTATTTTGATAGGTTGTTTGGAAAAACTGGATCGGATTTAAAAATAGATATCAAACCAGTTGGGGAAATTAATGTTAGAGCAGGCTACCAGGGTCAAAAAGTAGACAATCCTACCTTGCCAGAGCGTGCTAGAAAAAATGGAGGACTTGATTTTGATGCGAATACTAATTTTAGCATGAACGCTAGTATTGGTGATAAACTAAAGTTTCCGATTAATTTAAACTCTTTATCCAACTTAGGTTTTGACAACCAAATTAAATTAAACTATAAGGGTAAGAAAGATGAAATTGTAAAATATATTGAAGCGGGTAATATTAATTATATTTCAAGAAGCATTTTAATTCCAAGCACACAAAATTTATTTGGGGTAAAAACACAATTACAATTTGGAAAATTATTTGTGACAGCCGCTATGGCGAATCAGAGGTCGCAAAGACAATCGATGAGCTTACAAGGAGGTGCCACCACACAACGTTTTCAAAAAAGGTTAGACGACTATGAAGAGAACAGGCACTTTTTATTAGCTCAACATTTTAGAAAGAACTATAATAAGGCCATGAGCACCTTGCCCATTATCAATTCACAAATCCAAATTAAAAGAATTGAAGTTTGGGTAACCAATCGTAATGGTCAAACTACTAATGCAAGAGATGTAGTGGGTTTCGCTGATTTAGGAGAAAGATATCCAGGTAAAAAGCAGTGGGAGGAAGTTTCAAGACGAGATACTTTTCCAGATAATGGAGCCAACCAATTATATGCTAAAATAATTAATAACCCGCTGGCTAGAAATCCTGCCGGTGTTTCTACTGTATTAACTGCTGCAGGGCTTAGGTCGGCAGAAGACTATGAACGCACATTTGCAAGAAAGTTAACCGAGAATGAATATTTTTTCAATCCGCAAATTGGATTTTTATCTTTAAATATCCCACTTCAACCTGATGAAGTATTGGGGGTGGCGTATCAGTATACTTATAATGGTAAACTGTATCAGGTGGGTGAGTTTTCGGAAGGTATAGCACTTGATCCCAATAAAGGCGTACAACAAATTTTATATTTAAAATTATTAAAAGCCACTACACAAAGAACCGATTTACCTATTTGGAACTTGATGATGAAAAACGTGTACTCGCTTGACTTATTTGGATCCATTCAACAACAAGACTTTCAGTTAAACCTAATGTATGAGTCGCCAGGGAATGGTTTAAAAAGATATTTACCTAATTCAGATGAGCCAGTAAGAGGTCTATCCTTAATTAAAATTTTAGGCCTAGACAGGTTAAACAATAGAAACGACCCGCAGCCCGATGGGCAGTTTGACTATGTAGAAGACTACACGGTACTATCTAAAATGGGGCGCATTGTAATTCCTTACTTAGAACCTTTTGGAGAAGACTTAGAAAAGTTGGCGTTTTCAAGTGCTGAAATGAATGCCATTAAAGAAAAATATTTATACAAAGAATTATACACTAAAATAAAAGCAGAAGCGCAAACCTATAACAACTTAAATAGGTTTGTAATGGAAGGTCAGGTAAAAGGAAGTGCTGGTGGTGCCGAGATTAGTTTAAATGCTTTTAATGTACCTCCAGGTTCGGTAAGTGTGAGAGCAGGTGGACAAATTTTAAGAGAAGGCATTGATTATTTAGTGGATTATGGTTCGGGCACGGTAAGAATTATTAATTCGGGCATTTTAGGTTCTAATATTCCGGTGAATGTATCTTATGAAAATAATTTAGGATTTGGTTTTCAAGAAAGAGGGTTTAGAGCCCTTCGTTTAGATTACATGCAAAGTAAAAATTTCAACTTTGGTGTATCAAGTTCTAGATTAAGTGAGCGTCCGTTTTTTACGAAAACCAATTTTGGATCAGACCCGATTAAAAACTCCATGTATGGTTTTGATTTTAATTATAGGGCAGACCTACCTGGTTTAACAAGAGCCTTGGACCGATTGCCTTTTTATCAAACAAAAGCAAAGTCATCCATTACAGCCTATGGAGAAGCTGCTTATTTACAACCGGGTCATGCACAACAAATAGGTAAAGGCGGATCTGGTGTGGTTTACTTAGACGATTTTGAATCGACTAGAACCAATATTGATTTACGTTTCCCATTTACCGCCTGGGCCTTGGCTTCAACGCCAATGGATCGTTTTAAAGAGGGGTCTTTGACAGAGAATATTGAATACAATAAAAACAGAGCTAAGATAGCATGGTATAATATTGAACCTACTTTACAAGATAAAAACAGTTCTAATAATCCCTTAAGTAGTAATCTTAAATTATTAAGTGACCCAAGAGTACGTCAGGTATTTACCAATGAATTATTTCCCAATAGGACTACCAATATTACCGATGTGCAGTTGCCCACTTTTGATTTAACTTATTATCCAAAAGAAAGAGGCCCCTACAACTATAATTATGATGGCAGTGAATTAGATGCAGCCTTACCTGGCAAGTTTAATAAAGAAGCGGCTTCTAAAAAATGGGGAGGTATTATGCGTGCCTTAGACCAAACCGATTTTGAAACTACTATTATCGAATATGTAGAATTTTGGGTGCAGGATCCGTTTATAAAATCACCTGCTACCAGTGGTAAATTAATTTTGAACTTAGGAAATGTGAGTGAAGATATTTTACGCGATGGACGACGCTTCTATGAAAATGGAATGCCTACGCCTACTATTCCGGCAAGTGTAGATAGTTCTACCTGGGGTAGAGTACCCACGAATCCTATTCAAGTAACCAATGCATTTA
This sequence comes from Sediminibacterium sp., assembly GCA_040380795.1. GTDB lineage: Bacteria > Bacteroidota > Bacteroidia > Chitinophagales > Chitinophagaceae > Sediminibacterium. The sequence goes on from JBEIIN010000053.1 coordinate 5,257, forward strand.
GTAATAATCCAGAAGATAGAAAATACCAAGATGTGGGTTTTGATGGCTTAACCGATAGCTTGGAGATTAAACAAAGAGCTGATGTGATTGCTAAATATAATTTAAGTACGGCTACTGAAATAGGTAAGCAGTTTTTTGCCGATCCTAGTGCCGATAACTATGTATGGTACAGAGATACCAAATACGATGGCAATAAAGTAGATATCTTAGGCAGGTATAAATATTTTAATAATCCACAAGGAAATTCCTCTTTAGCAGGTACCAGTGAATTTACTAGTGCAGCTACCTTGCTTCCCGATAATGAAGATTTAAACAGAGACAATACCTTAAACGAAACCGAAGCTTATTTTGAATATGAAATTCCATTAGATAAAGGGCGACTAGCTGCTGCCAAATTTGTGACAGATGCAAGAACAGTAAATGTTACACTTGCCGATGGAACACCTAGTTCAGAAAACTGGTATTTATTTAGAGTGCCTATAAAATCATTTTCAAATAGAGTAGGTAGTATTAGAGATTTTAAATCGATACGTTTTTTAAGAATGTATTTGACAGGCTTTGAAGATTCTATTACACTTCGTTTTGCTAAATTAGATTTAGTACGAAATCAATGGAGACAGTACACCAATATAGTTGACTATAACGAACAGTATACCCCTTTAACCGATTTAACTGGACTAAATACATTAGCTGTTAGTGTGGAAGAGAATAGCAGTAGGGTGCCTGTGAATTATATTATTCCTCCAGGCATTGAGCGTGTACAATTATTAAGTAATAATGGAGTAAACTTGCTTCAGAATGAACAAGCTTTGTCGATGCAGTTTAAAGGTTTGAAACCAGCAGCCATGGCAGGCGCTACTCCAAGAGGGGTTTTCAAAACAATGAATATTGATGTAAGACGCTATGGAAGGCTTTCCATGTTTCTACATGCTGAAAACATACTTAATAGCGCTACTAAAATAAATGATGGCGATTTAACAGCTGTTATTCGTATTGGTCAGGATTTTCAAAATAACTTTTATGAGATACGCATTCCACTGCGCGTTACTAAGGGTGAATTAAATGGAAAAGTAGTAGCCGATTCGGTATGGCCTGCTGACAACGAACTAAATTTAAGTTTAAGTGATTTAATTGCACTTAAAATGGAAAGAGATAATAATTCTACATTCGGCGCAGGCTCCTTATATGGAAAAGATTTTGGCAGACAAAGGTACACTGTAAAAGGCTCCCCTAATTTAGGAGAGGTAAGAGGTATTTTAATTGCCATTGAAAATACAAAGTCAAACAGTGCAGTGGATGCCGAAGTTTGGGTCAACGAATTAAGATTATCGGAGATGGATGAAAGAGGCGCCTGGGCTGCTTTAGGCAGAATGGATTTAATCTTAGCCGATTTGGGATCGGTATCGGTTTCGGTGAATAAGCGTACAGCAGGTTTTGGAACTATTGAACAAAAAATGAATGAGCGTTCTAAAACAGGACTTACTCAATTTGATATTGCTACCAATATTGACGCTGGAAAATTATTACCAAAGCAAATTAAAATTGCACTACCCATTTTTGCAGGTATTAATAGAACCACAGAAAATCCAATGTTTGACCCATTTGATCAAGATGTCTTTTATACCGATAAAGTAAAAAATACAAAGGATGTGTTTAAAAGAGATTCTATTATAGCGGCATCGGTTGACCAGACTACGATAAAGACCATCAATTTTACCAATGTGCGTGTGATGCCTGGTACAAGATCAAATATGTTAAGCATAAGTAATTTTGATTTTAGTTATTCTTATTCTCAATTAGAACAAACAAGTCCGCTTGTTGAATTAAATCAATTGACTAAACAAAGAGGCGCTATTGGTTATACTTTTAATAATAGAGTAAGGAGTATTGAACCTTTCAAAAAAATATTAAAAAATGCATCGCCTTGGTTTACTTGGATGCGTGATATTAATTTAACACCGGCGCCAAGTTTAATTAGTTTTAGAACCGCCTTAGACAGACAATTTGGGGAATTCACGCCAAGAATTGTAGGCTCAGATGGTTCAATAGATAAAGCAGAAACCACTTTTGATAAATACTTTACCATGAATCGCATATTCAATATGCGCTGGCCGCTTACAAGGTCGCTAAATTTAGATGCAACGGTGAATGTGAATTCTAGAATTGATGAACCCGATGGGAAAATAGATACTCAAGACAAAAAAGATTCCTTAACAAGAATGTTGCTTCGTGCTGGAAGAAATACTTTGTACAATCAAAGAGTTTCTATGCGTTATGATATTCCTACTACTAAATTTCCATTAACCGATTGGATATTGTCAAGTTATAATGTATCTACTAATTATAATTGGATTGGAGCAAGCAGATTGGCAGAGGACTTGGGTAATACTATTGAAAATACCTTTGCGCAACAAATTAATGCCCAGTTTAATTTCCTCAGTCTTTATAGAAAATCAAAATATTTAAGTGCATTATTATCCGAACAAAGATCATCAGGAGCTAGGCCTGAGACCAATCCACTCTCCTCTAAATTATTAATGAGTAAGGAAGAGGCATTGTCAGGATTGAAGGGCAAGCAGCGCGATTCTACTTTGAAAAAATGGAGAGAGACCAGAAGATTAGAAAAAATTGCACAAAGAGTTTTGAAAGCGAATGAACCTGTTAATGTGCCGGAGGGTTTAAAACCTATTGCTAAGTTTTTGACCATGCTGCAAACAGCTAATTTTGATTACGCTGAAAACTTTAATAGTCGACTACCAGGTTATTTAAGCGGGGTACAATATTTAAATAATGATTTTAGTGGGCTAGCGCCAGGACTTGATTATACTTTTGGTAGACAGCCCGATAGTGCTTGGTTAAATAAGCAAGAAAAGGATAATAAGTTTACTAGAAGCCCTGCATTTAACATGATATTTAGACAAGGCTTTGAGCAAAGACTTACAGGAAGAATAATGATAGAGCCTATTAAAACTTTAATCATTGATCTCAACTTTAATAAATCTTTTACCAAGGAGTATACAGAATTATTTAAAGATACCAATAGCTATGAAGGCGTTTCGAACCCTAGATATGATAATAAAGTACATGCCAACCCTTTATCGGCGGGTGGTTTTAATATAAGTTATATTGCCTTGAATACTTTTTTCAATGTGCATGACCCCAATATTATTTCCACACAGTTTCAAGCTTTTGAAGCTTATAGGTCAATCATTTCGAAACGCGTGGCTGCGAATAATGGCTACTGGAGCGACCCTGCCTTTGGCAATAGTGCTACCACTAAAGATGGCTATGCTGCTGGTTATGGTAAATATGCGCAAGATGTTTTAATTCCAGCCTTCATTGCAGCTTATACAGGACAGGATCCTAAAAAAGTAAATTTATTGAATCAAAATAATTCAAGTATCAGATCAAATCCATTTTCTGGCATGTTGCCTAAGCCCAATTGGTCAATTATATTCAATGGTTTATCAAAGCTTCCAGTGCTTTCTGAAATATTTACCAATATTAGTTTAACGCATGGGTACAATAGTAATTTATCTATGAATAGTTTTAATAGCTCATTATTATACACCGATATTTATAGAAGAGGGGCGCCTTCCTTTAAAGACACCATTAGTGGTAACTATATTCCTTATTTCTTAGTACCTAATATTACCATTAGCGAAAGAATGGAACCACTGCTTGGATTAAATTTAACCACGGTTACACAATGGTCGCTTCGTTTTGAATATAAGAAGAGCAGAATTTTATCACTCAGCTTAGTGGATTATCAATTAAGTGAAAACAATAGTACTGAATGGGTATTTGGAACATCTTTTCGTAAAAGAGGGGTGAAGCTACCATTCGCTGTTCCTGGTGTAAACAATAATAAATTAAGTAACGACTTAACATTCAGGCTTGACGTTTCTACCCGTGATATGTTTAATAGTAATAGTAGACTAGATCAATCTAATGCTTACGGAACAGGTGGTCAAAGAGAAGTCACCATACAACCTTCTATAGATTATGTTTTAAATACAAGAATTAATTTAAAATTCTTCTACGATAGAAGAAAGGCCACACCTTATATATCTTCATCACCTCCTATTACCAATACAAGGGCAGGGATAAATATAAGAATTGCTTTGTAGGCGAATTATAATATTAAATAAGTTTTATACTTTTTTAAAGGCCCACTTAAACATTATTTTCCAAGTTACTTTTTTACCATAGAGTAGTATACCTGTTCGATAAATACGACCACTTAACCAAGTGGTAAATATAAAACCACCCACAAGGCATAGCATACTTAAAGCTAATTCCCAATAAGTGACAGCACTTGGAACGCCATAGGCCACACGCGCCATCATTACCATAGGAGAACTAAAGGGAATCATGCTTGCCCAAAAAGCAATGGGTGTATTGGGGTTTTGGGTAACCATATTGTTAATTATATAATAAAAAATAAGCGGCATGGTAATAGGGAACATTAAACTTTGTGCATCTTGAGGATCTTCATTAACAGTACTACCCACTGCAGC
>JBEIIN010000054.1:0-9702 GCA_040380795.1 Sediminibacterium sp.
AGCCACTGATATATTTAAGCTTTGGATAATACCCATTTGTGGTATAATAAAATTACCATCGGCTAAATTTCTAAATTCTTCTGTCACCCCTGCATGTTCATTGCCAAAAACCAAGGCCACCGATTCTGTAAAATCAATATTGTGTAGGCTTACTGCATCACTCGATAAATGCGTGGTTAAAATTTTACTGAATTTTATTCTAAGTTCCTTCACGCAGTCTTCCAAAGTTTCGAACTCGTGAATGGTTAACCATTTCAAAGCACTACTGCTACTTCTATAGCCCCATTTTTTATGTCTGGGTATTTTAGTGGTAAGTACATATACTTCCTGTATACCTACCGCATCGCAGGTGCGCATGACTGCAGATACATTATGCGGGTCTTGCACATTCTCAAGTACGACCGTCAAATTCGCTTGTCGCCTACTTAATACTTTTAATAATTTTTCACTGCGTTCTGGTGTCATACTTATTTTTTAAAAGGCATCACATATTGCACCCCTAAGCCTGGTTTAGTTAATGGGATTATCTTACCCTTATTATCCATATTATAATCAAGACCATGTCCATTTAATTCAGTCATAAGTAGTGGGCCATCCATATCTACATAATCAAGTTGTGGTAAAAACTGTGCAATAGCTGCAGAACCAATTACCGATTCATTCATACTACCCATCATTACTCTCAAGCCTAAGGTCTTTGCCTCCTTAATCATTCTAAGTGCTGGTGTAAGGCCACTACATTTTGTTAATTTAATATTAATACCATGAAAGTAATTCGCACAGGTAGCTACGTCTTTTTCAAACACACAGGACTCATCGGCGAATAAAGGAAGTATTGAGGCTGCTTTTAATTGCGCCATTCCTTCCCAATTATCTTTTGCTAAAGGTTGTTCTACTAATTCCACCCCTAAAGCAGCTAAGGCTGGAATTTTTTGCAAGGCTTCTTCGGTGGTCCATCCTGCATTGGCATCCACTCGGAGTGGTGCACTAGTATGTGCACGAAGCGCTGTAATCATTTCAATATCGTAATCGGTACCCAGTTTAATTTTATAAATAGGCCAAGGATGAGCTTTCATTTTCTCTACCATCTTATCTATAGAATCAATTCCCAAGGTATAATCACAAATAGGTGTGGGCGTATTTTCATTCCAAGGCAAATTCCAAATTTGATGAATGGGTTGTTTTTTCATTTGTCCGAATAAATCCCAACCTGCCATATCTAAGGCCGATACTAAAAAAGGATCATTGGGAAATAAATGATGTAAAAAATGCCAAAAACGTTCAGGGTCAATTAATGCAAACTTTTCAATAAGCTTTCTACTTTTTTCCAATTGCACCATCATGGCTTCCACTGTTACATCATAATAAACAATGGCTGGCGCCTCGCCAAAACCTTGCCAATTGCCCAAAGACAATCGTATCATCAAACTATGCTGATGCGTTTTTGTTCTACCATTGGAAATGGTAAATGGATATTCAAAAGCTAATTGTTGTTCCCAGAAATCGAGTTGCACTTATAAAATTTTAGCTAAGATACTAAATAGCCTTATTTAGCGGCCAGATTCTTTAATGGCCATGGCCCAGTCTTCATTAAAGCTTTTTGCAGCAATTAAGGTTTCTAAACTAATATGCATTCTATATCGCCAATAATGTTTTGGATTTGCTGGTTCATTAATTCTTTCTGCATGTGGGTCTTCCCTTCTTAGTTTTGCATCTACGCCTAAATAATCTTGTAATTGAAATATAGACCACATAGCTGGTGAATATAAATGCTGAAGAAGTATGGCTTTATTAATCCAGGGTTCACAAAACTTAGGCGCTTCTCCAGTCTGCTCTAATTGTTCTTTAAAAAATAACTGTGTTTTAGCAGTGTCTTCTTCCCACCAACCTCTTAATGTACTTGTATCATGTGAAGAAGGCGTGACCACACTTAAATAAGGGGCATCCTTTGGATTAAAAAATAAGCTGTTATTGGCTTTAGGCATTCTTTGCACTTCTAAACTTAAAATACCTAATTGTTTCATTACCTCAGGCAAACAAGCAGGCACGAGTCCTAAATCTTCACCACAGATAAGCATATTGGTGGCCCTTTTAAAATTAGGTAGTTTTTGTAAGGCCTCTTTTTCCCATGCGTCATTTTGTTTAACAAAGAAATAATCGACATATAAACCTCTCAGTATTTCTTTTGTTCTTTCCTCTAATGCATGAAAGGAAGAAGTACCTTCTATATTAAATCTAAAATGATAATGTCCTGGTTTTTCATCTTCAAATAAAATAACATTGCTTAGTAAATTCAATAAACCATTTTGTATTTTATCTTGCCAGTCATCTTTAGGTAAGGTCTTAAAATGATTCACTACTTGAACCTGTGTTTGATAAGCTGGTAAAAATGCATAGTGCCCCTCCCCTATACTTTCAAAATAATTATTTTTTACATACTCATTATCATAACCAAATGTTTGAAACAAATTAGTTTCATTGAGAAAGGGTTTAGTAAATCTATCTGCGTCCAATGAAATACCCTTGTTATCGAAATCCTGTATACTTAATGCAATTGCTGGAACAAACCTGCCCATAATGCCATCTACTGCATGCATAGGTATACTCCATATTCTAAAAAATCCTAAAATATGATCAATTCTGAAAGCGTCAAAGTAAAAACGCATTTGTTCAAAGCGATGTTTCCACCAACTATAATCGGTGGCTGCCATCTTCTCCCAATTATAAGTGGGGAAACCCCAGTTCTGTCCTTTCACTGCAAAATCATCAGGGGGCGCACCGGCTTGCTTATCCATGTGAAATAGTGTTGGATGCTGCCATGCATCTGCACCATATCTGTATACACCAATAGGTATATCTCCTTTAAGAATAATACCATTTTCATGCGCATACCTAGAAGCTGATTTTAATTGCAAATGCAAATGGAATTGCACATAATAGTAAAAACAAATTTCTGTATATGTAGTTGAATTAGGATCTACTAATTTTAGAATGGCTGCTTCATTGTATTTTGAATGCGTTGGCCATGTATTATAATCGACGGTTCCGTGCAATTCTCTTAAATAAGAAAAAGCACTATAAGAGACTAACCAATGGGCATTATGATTAAAAAATTCAGTGAAACTAGCCGAGGCTAACTCATGCTTACCATTTTTTTCAAACAAGGTTCTTAAAACCTTCCACTTTAATTTCATGACCCCTTCGTAATCTACTGCCTCAAGTGCATTTAATTTTTCTTTATCAATTAAATAAGATTCAATTAAATTTTCCTGCTTGGGCAAAATCATTTCATCAATTCTGATAAGTAGCGGGTGCAGTGCAAAAGCTGATATAGCCGCATAAGGATAAGAGTCCATCCAGGTATGTGTGGCTGTAGTATCGTTAACGGGTAATAGCTGTATTAGTTTTAAACCAATTTTTTTTGACCAGTCTACTAATAATTTAATATCAGAAAACTCTCCCACTCCGCAGCTATTATCGGATCTTAAAGAAAAAACAGGAATAGCCACACCAGCTCCTTTCCAATACGTATTATTCAATGCAGCAAAGCCATCATTACAAATAACTAATTTATTTTTAGCAGCTGGTTCATAGACAATTCTATTGTCGCCGTCTTCATAACTTATAAAAGCTTTATTCTTAGTATCATAAATACCATATTTATAAATTAAAGGAAATGCTGTTTGTTTTAAATCTAAGGCTATTTCAAAATAATCAGCATCTTCAAATTTAATAAGTGGTATAGATCTTTGGATATCCCAATTACCCAATATCTCGGACTCTCCAATTATACATAAACTTTGTCCTTTATTTAATAATGGCGCTTTTACTTTAAATAAATGCGTTTTTGTTTTGGTTATTTTTTTTGCAAGAGCAGAGGCTGTCCTTTCTTTTAATAAAATAGAAGTAAAGGGCTCTGTATAAAACACATTTTCAATCTGGCCTGCAAAATTCCAAGTATCGATTAATACCAGCTCATCGCAAGGAATAGATTCTAAGTCAATAGACTTATCATTCCCCCATTCAGGTATTTCTCTTCCTTGATCATCTTTAATTAAATAATGATAAACAATTTTCTCTGTTGCTGATTTCACTGGAAAATTCAAATGTAAAACCCAGTAAGTTCCGTTTAAATAAATCAGTGGAATGGCATTATCTACATCACCTCCACCTAACAATGGATGATTTCCATATATCCAGATACTTTGACCATAAGTAGTTTGATACTTAAGATGAAAGCTTATTTTTTTACTCAATTCTTTTTTAATAGTACTACTAGGCATGCAATCTGTTTCTGCTATCTATCGTTATTGGTATAAGCAATAAAGATAAAAAATAAAGTGTACTAAAAACACATTAAATTTATTTAAGTAAAATTATATTTGCTTTTGTATATTTACTTATGGCACTTATAATCAATAGATTACAATAAATAATGGATAAAATAGTAATATATACCGATGGTTCTTCAAGAGGTAATCCTGGTCCGGGTGGATTTGGTGCTATATTAATGTGGGCGGGGAAAACCAAAGAAATCCATGAAGCTTATCGCAAAACCACCAATAATAGAATGGAACTATTAGCGGTCATTAAAGCACTATTAGCCTTAAAAACAAAAACCCTTCCTATTCATATATATACCGATAGTAAATATGGGGTAGAATCGGTAGAGAAAAAATGGCTGAACAACTGGATCAAAACCGATTTTAAAGGCGGAAAGAAAAACAAAGACCTCTGGTTACAGTATCATAAAATTGCCGCTTCTTTTACCATTAAATTTCATTGGGTTAAAGGACATAGCGATAATGCACACAATAATAGATGCGATGTTTTAGCCACAGAAGCTGCAGACAATGGTCCTTGGAAAATTGACGAGGTTTTCGAATTAAATGAAGCTGGTAAGTAATAGTGCTGTTACTATTAAATTCTTAAAATTTAAATGGCTTTAAATTTCGGTATAAGTACACGAAAACTGCCAAATAAAACACCCCCAAACACTAAAGTACCCGCCACACTATACGGATAGAAAGGCAAACCGTCTACCATAGTTTGAATGAGTCCAGTAATAGTGAAGGCATGATGATAGCCTCCCCCCTGTGCCCATACTATAAAGTTGGAAACTAAAAAGTAAGCAGTGGGTGCAGATAAAAAGCCAATAAAGTATTTAGAAAGTTTATTGCTTTGTAAACCAAAACCAAATACAGCGGTACTAGCAATTAATACATAGTTTAATAACTGACCCTCATAAAAACCTTGCATATCAGTTAATTGATAAGTATACAATACTTGATACAATAAATCAGAAATAAACATTGAAAGTATGGGTAATAAAAAAGCATATTGCTTTTGACTTGCGAATAAAGATCCACCAAATAAGGCAATGGCAATTTGAGGTGCGAAACCATAAGGTCTTCCTGGTAATACACGGTAAAAAGCACTGGTGATTATCATGATAACTAAAGCCACGAATATTTGCTTGTTAAATCTCATTTTTTTGTTTTTTTCTTTAATGGGTAAACTAGTTCCTAAAGCTTAGTAAACAAAAATAAGGTTTTCATTCATTATTTATAAATAATGATTTTCCTCATTTGTGAATAAACTATTTAGGGACATAAGCCTTGAACAGTATGGCTGGAGATTTTGCCTTTATGGAAAGCTTGGCATTAGGTCTTAAAAGCACGGTATCACCGGCTTTATAAGCTATATCTTCAATAATAAGTTCACCATCTATAACTAATAGCATCTCTAAGCTATAGCTTGAAATTGTGTAAACTTCCCCAGGATTTAGCACTATTTTAGTTAAACCAAAATCGGAAACCGGGCAGGGATAGTTTATTTCTTGGTCAGTAAGTTTATCCCCTTTAAGAATAGAAGGCTTAGTGGGTAGAAAATTAACATGTTGTATTAACTCTTTCACATCGACATGTTTGGGTGTCAATCCTCCTCTTAAAACATTATCGCTATTCGCCATCAATTCTATATTCTGTCCTTCTAAATAGGCATGCAGTATACCTGCTCCTTGAAAAATACCTTTATACTTTGGAATATTTACAATGTTTAAAATGTAAATAGAGAAAATTCCTTTATCAATATTTTTTGAAGGAATCCCATCGGCATAATATTTATGCGCCCACCAGTGTGGATCATTTTTAGTAATAGTTCCTTTAGCCACAGCCTTCGCTGATTCTTCCAATAAGGGTTTCAATATTGCATCAGCTGCCTCCATAGGCAGTTGCATAAAATAAGCATATAAATTTTTATAATCGCCCCCTTTAAATTCATTTAATAAGGGTTTTAAATAAGTATTACTATTCAGCCTCTTTTCTAAAAGAGCGGGCGCTAAAAAACCATGTAATAACCAAAAATCGCTAAGCGCCACCATCACTTCTGGCTTATGATTCTGGTCTTTATAATTTCTATTGGCTGCGTCAAAGGCAATACCCTTGGCATCTTCTGCCTTAAAACCTATTACTGCATTTTCTTTACTAGGATGCACTTGAATACTTAGCATATCTCGCACATCTAATATTTTATATAAATAAGGTAGCCCGTTAAACTTAGTGGCAATTTCCTTACCCAACCATTCTGCTGGATTCTCTTTTATTAAGGCGGCTAAGTCTTTCTGCCCTTCAGTTGTTTGAATAGTTGAGGCAGCCAAAGCATGCGCTCCCATCCAGTATTCAGCATACGGTATATGATTTACATTCTCTACACCCATCAAATTGGGAAGAAAGGTCTTACCTCCCCAATCATAATGCCTATGTTTTCCTAGTAATTTATACGCTTTTTGCATGTAGATAAAATGTCGATGTTTGGGCTATATCATAAAGCTAAACGAATTTTAAATGAGCAACAAAGAAATTGGGATTTTTGGTGAAAATAGGGCCATTAGCCACTTGATTGAACTAGGCTTTGATATAATGCATCGAAATTGGAGATACAAGCATTTAGAAATAGATATTATTGCAAGTAAGGGCAATCTATTACATATCATTGAAGTGAAAACAAGAACCAGTATTGAATTTGGCTATCCTGAACAATTTATTCATCGAAAAAAAATGCAGTTTTTAAAAAATGGGGCTGCTTTTTTTCAATATGAAAACCCTAGGTGGAAATACTTGCAGTTCGATGTCATTTCTATTTTCTTAAATGAAAAACAAATATGGGAATTGGCTTTTTTCGAGGATGTCTATTTCTAATAAGTATTAGCCTATCAGTTCCTGCATTTTTTCAACCATCTTATAGGTTGCTGGACACAATTCAACATTTTGTTTGTGTACATGCATATACTCGGTCATTTTCCTTTTGGTCAAATGTGGAAATCCAGCACAATCTGCTGGTCTAATATCATAAATGTTGCACTTATTAGTTTTCAAATTTAAAAACTGACAAGGTTGTAATTTATTCAACCAATCCTTATCCTTTTTATCGTATTCTAAATACTTTTCTTTAAAAGCAGCCGGTGTCATTTCTAAATGACTTGAAATTCTTTTTATATCGGTGGGTGTAAATGTAGGGCTCATTGTTTTGCAACAGTTGGCACATGATAAACAGTCAATCTCCTTCCATACTGAAGGGCTAAGTTTTTGAGTTAATTGATCTAATCCTTTAGGGGTCTTCTTTTCTAATTTTGTAAGAAATGATTTTAATTGTTTCCCGTTATGTCTTACTTTCTGCTTAAATGACCTTAAATTTACTTTCATATTATGATTAATCTGATGCGAAATAAAATCATTAATACATAACTATCAAATCTTTTATTCAATTATATGAATTGGGCTCCGTATAAAAAAGGATTCAAAGCATTCTTACAACTTGAAAAGTCGCTAAGTGCTCATTCTGTAGAAGCTTACTTAAGAGATATTGATAAATTAACCAACTACCTTGAAAACAACGAGGAATCCCTAAGCCCTGCAGATATTAGTTTACAACATCTACAATCCTTTATTCAATGTATTGGTGAAATGGATATGGCGCCTACTTCACAAGCAAGAATCATATCAGGTATAAAATCTTTTTTCAAATATTGCTTGTTGGAACAAATTTGCACTGTTAATCCCACTACTCTATTACCCAGTCCGAAAACAAGACGCAAACTACCTGATGTATTAAGCTTTGAAGAAATTGAGCTTTTAATAGGTCATATTGACTTAAGCAAACCTGAAGGTGGCCGCAATAAAGCTATTTTAGAAACGATGTATAGTTCTGGCCTTAGGGTCACTGAAGCCATTAACTTAAAAATTTCTTGTTTGTATTTAGATGTTGGTTTTATAAGAGTCATTGGCAAAGGCGATAAAGAAAGGCTCATTCCCATTGGATCAGATGCTATTAAATTTATAAAAATTTATAAAGACACTATTCGCATTCATCAAACACCTGCCAAAAACTGTGAAGACATTTTATTTTTAAACAACCGTGGCAAGGGGCTTAGCAGGGTTATGATATTTTATATAATCAAAGACCTTATATTAAAATCGGGTATTAAAAAATCGATATCTCCCCATAGTTTCAGGCACTCTTTTGCCACCCATTTAGTGGAAGGAGGCGCCGACCTAAGAGCCGTTCAGGAAATGCTAGGCCATGAGAGTATTACCACCACCGAAATTTACACACATATTAATAGAGAATACCTCAGAGATACCCTTGACCGCTTTCATCCCGCCTTTAAAAAATAACATAAAATACACATTTACTACCTAGAAATAAACTAGGTTTGTTCTCTAAAAAATTGCACATGAAAAAAATACTTTTTGTTTTAACTACCCTATTAAGCTTGTCTGCAACAGCACAAATTAAAATGCCTGCGGCCAGCCCTACTCAAACACTTATTCAAGATTTTGGATTAGGTAAAATTGAAATCGTTTATTCAAGACCAGGTCTTAAAGGCCGTGCGGCTTTCGGAAATGGTACTTTATTAGCACCTACTGGTGTTATTTGGAGAACAGGCGCCAATGGAGCCACCAAGGTTAGTTTTTCAGATCCTGTAATTATTGGCGATAAAACTTTAGCGGCTGGCGCTTATGGTTTATTTACCATCCCAGGCGAAAACGAGTGGACTATTATATTTAACACCAACTCAAAAGGTTGGGGAAGTTTTGAATACAAAGAAGCAGAAGATGTAGTGCGTATTAAAGTAAAACCTGAAACAACTAGCAGTAATACAGAAACATTTACTATCACTGTAGGTAATATTACTCCTGAAACAGCCTCCATTATTTTAAAGTGGGCTAAAACCATGGTAAATATTCCAATTAAAATAGATATTAAATCAACTATACGCAAACAAGTAGAAGCTTCTACTTCTGCTGCCACCGTATCAGGTGCAGCCTACCAAACAGCCGCTAATTTCTATTTTGATATGGATAAGGATTATGCTAAAGCGCTAGCCAATGTGAACAAAGCTATTGATGCAACACCTTCTGCTTATTGGTTATTTCTTTTAAAAGCAAAAGCTCAAAAAGAATTAGGAGATAAGAAAGGTGCTAAAGCATCTGCTGAAGCTTGTGTTAAAATGGCAGAAGCTAGTAAAAATATGGATTATGTGCGTTCTGCGAATGATGTAATTGCATCTCTATAAACTTCATTAAGATTAATATTTAAAAGAGTCCCGAGCATCACTCGGGACTCTTTTTTTGTACATTTGTAATTCGAGCGCGGAGGTGGCGAAATTGGTAGACGCACTACCTTGAGGTGGTAGCGCCC
>JBEIIN010000055.1:0-9693 GCA_040380795.1 Sediminibacterium sp.
AATGGAAAATTAAGGTTGAACTGCAGTAGGTGTTTTGAACTTAGACAAAACCACTTTGTGACGATAAGGAATGACGTAAGAAATATTACCCTTATTGTATTTTAAATAGTTGCTATTATTCACAGAACCATTCATGTTAAAAGAGCTAATACCTTTAAATTCTAAACTAGACTTTAAAGTATAAAATGTAGCCGTCTTATGTGTAAGATTTCCGATGTTCTTCAATGTATATTTCTCCACCATTTTCTTTGATTCGGTGCTACCATTTACAATAGTAGATGCGTAACTGCTCTCTGAGATGAATATCAGAAACGTTAAACAAGTGATTATTAATATGTTTTTTATAGTACGCATGATCAATTCAAAGGTAAGTATTTTACAATTTCGGCCACAAATTTATTTTTAACCAATTTTAAGGGGTATGTGAAGAACAAATTATTGATAATTAACATGTTAATTGTATATTTATTTAAAGCATTGAGGCGCTTAGTTTATTTTATAAATTATTGATAATCAATGCTTTATTCCTAACCCAGAAATTGAAAAGCCATGTTCGATAACCATCGTGACGAGGAGGGCGGAGATATTCATGAATTGATGCAAAGGTACCAGAACCTAAAGCTAGGCCGTACCAACTCCTATATTGAAGAAGATGATTTTGAAAGAATCATCGAGCACCTTGACGAAAAGGATGAAATAGGGGAAGCGATTGAAGCGGCCAATATTGCCCTAGATCAATATCCTTCTTCTGCTTTACTTATGATTAAAAAGGCCGATTTATTATTGGCTACTAGAAAATACAAAGAGGCTTTACAATTATTAGATACTGCTGCCTTATATGATCATAAGGATATGAATCTATTCATCTTAAAAACAGATGCCTACTTAGCATTAGACCAACCTGAAAAAGCCATAGTCTTATTGCAAGAAGCCTTGCATTTATTTGAAGGGCCTGATCGCACTGAAGTATTATTTGAATTAGCAGATGTTTACGACGATCATGAAGCATTTGATAAAGTATTTGATTGTTTGCAATTGGTCTTGGAAGAAGATCCAACCAATGAAGAAGCTTTATATAAAATTTGTTTCTGGACAGATTTTACAGGAAGAAATGAAGAGAGTATTCGTTTGCATCAACGAATCATTGATGAACAACCTTATAATGCATTGGCTTGGTTTAATCTGGCAGCTGCTTATCAGGGTATTAAATTACATGAAAAAGCCATTGACGCTTATCAGTATGCCATTGTCATTGATGAAAAATTTGATTATGCTTATCGTAATATGGGCGATGCTTTTTTACGCATTCGAAAATACAGAGAAGCTATTGAGGCTTTAGAGAAAGTATTAGAGTTGTCAAGACCAGAAGATGTTATTTATGAGGCCATTGGACACTGTTACCACAGAATGAAAAATTTTGCACAAGCAAGATTTCATTATAAAAAAGCGGTACACTTAAACCCTGATGATAGCAGGCTCTACCAAAAAATTGCAGGCACTTATATGCAAGAAGAGCATTGGGAATTGGCCATTAAACAATTAGAACATGCCTTAAGAATACATAAGCACATTAATGAATACTATATTTTAATGGGGGAGTGTTATATGCATCTTTTGCAATTTAAAGAAGCAGCTCAATTTTTCGGAACGGTGGTAAAAAATAAGCCCAAGCAAATTGGAGGTTGGGAATACTTAATTAAATGTTTAGTGGCCAATGAGCAGTTGGATAGTGCCTTGGAGCAAACTGAACTTGCCTATATGTCTACGCAAGGAAAAGTAATTTTTATTTTTTATCGTAGTGCCATCTTGTTTATGATGGGCAAAACGGCAGAAGGATTATTGCAATTAGAAATGGCCCTCTCAAAATCTTCTAAACTATTAAAAAAATTCACCAAATTCTATCCTGAAATTGTACATGATCCAAAAGTGGCAGAATTAATTGGTCAATTTAAGAAGGGGAAAAAATCTTAATCAATTTGAGTTATCTTTGCGCTAATTATAAAATGAAAAAACAACATAATGAATTTTAATCTTACTCAAATACCTGAAAGAACTGCCAAACCAAGAAAAAGCGGAATTACGATGGTCATGGATAAAGGCTTGAGTTTTGGAGAAGCTGAAAATTTTCTAAGTGTAGCAGGGATTCATACCGATGTTATTAAATTAGGTTTTGGTACTTCTTTTGTAACACCGAATCTGAGAAAAAAAATTGAATTATATCAAGCGGCGGGTATACCTGTTTATTTTGGAGGTACTTTATTTGAAGCCTTTGTAATTAGAAATCAGTTCGATGATTATATTGCTATGTGCAAGGATTATAAAATTGATATGATTGAAGTCAGTGATGGTTCAATTACTATTCCGCATTCAGAAAAATGTGGTTACATAGAAAAAATTTCAAAATTTGCTACTGTACTAAGTGAAGTAGGTAGTAAGGATGCTGCACATATTATTCCACCTTATCAGTGGATTGAATTAATGAGCGCTGAATTAAATGCAGGTTCTACCTATGTGATTGCGGAGGCAAGAGAAGCAGGTAATGTGGGTATATACAGAGGTAGTGGAGAAGTGCGTGAAGGATTAGTACAAGAAATACTTACTAAAATTCCAGCTGAAAAAATATTATGGGAAGCGCCTCAAAAAGCACAACAACTTTATTTCTTAGAATTAGTAGGATGTAATGTGAACCTAGGTAATATTGCTCCCACTGAAGTTATTCCTTTAGAAACAATGCGTATTGGACTTCGTGGCGATACTTTTGATTTATACTTAAAAAAATAATTTTGCGCCAGTTTGGATTAATTGGATATCCTTTATCCCATTCTTTTTCACAGAAATTTTTTACTGAAAAGTTTTTGAAGGAAAATATTATGAATGCGCAGTATGCTAATTTTCCCATATCCTCCATTGAATCTTTTGCTGCTTTATGGAATGAAAATCCAAATTTAGAAGGCTTGAATGTCACCATTCCCTATAAAAAAGAAGTGATTGCTTTTTTACAACATAGTAGCCCTGTGGTGCAAGCTATCAAGGCTTGTAATTGTATTCGAAAATTCAATAATGAATTATACGGTTACAATACCGACGTAATTGGTTTTGAAAAATCTTTACAACCTTTTTTACAACCACAACATACGCATGCTCTTATACTGGGTACAGGGGGCGCGGCTGCAGCCGTGCAGTGGGTACTTCAAAAATTAAATATTCAGTATCAAGTGGTTTCAAGAAAGGGAAATGCAATTGATGAGAATATACTAGAAACGAATACCCTTGAACAGAATACTGAAATGAAAGCTTCTTTAAGTTATGATCAATTAGCTGCCTCAGTTATAGAAAAACATACACTTATTATTAATACAAGTCCACTGGGCATGTTTCCAAATGTGAATGAAGCGCCGCCCATCGCCTACGATGCTATTACGGCGCAGCATCATTTATATGATTTAGTGTATAATCCAGCGAAGACCTTGTTTATGAAAAACGGATTAGCAAAAGGAGCCACAGTTCAAAATGGATTAGCTATGCTGCATATACAAGCAGAGGAGTCTTGGGCTATATGGAATGCAAAAATGTAAAAAGTTTTGTGACGGCTTTTTGTCTATGACTAAATTTATTTTTCTCTTCCATCGTCATTTCAGCAAAACTTTTACTAGATCCTTCTGGAATAAAAATAGGATCATATCCAAAGCCTTCTTTTCCATGCATTGTTTCTGCAATAACTCCTTTGCAAATTCCTTCAAAATAAAAAACTTCTTTATTCCATAGTAAACAAATCACTGTTCTAAATTGCGCCTTGCGATTTGTAATGCCATTTAATTTTTCTAGTACTTTATCAATATTGGCTTGAAAATTTCTATGCTCATCTGCATACCTTGCACTTTTCACACCAGGCTCCCCATTCAAAGATTCAATTTCAAGTCCTGTATCCTCGCTAAAACAATTTTGTTGAGTTATATTTTCTATGGTTATCGCTTTCTCGTAAGCATTCTCTTGCAATGTGTCGTGGGGCTCAGGAATTTCAATATCAATGCCTGCTTGTTCTAAAGTAATAATGGCAAAGTCGCTACCTACTAAAGATTGTATTTCTTTTATTTTATGTTCGTTATTGGTAGCAAAAATGATGGTGTGCATAGCAAATATTTATAATTGAAATATTTGTTTAAGCACTGTCCATAATTTTCCTTTTTCTTTTTTAGCGTCAACGCTGCTTCCTTGCATCGTAGATAATGCTGCACTAAATAATAAATTGGTTTCGCCTAAAGGGGTTGTTTTATATAAAGTACTAGGTAATTTAATTTTAAGCGCCTTAGCATCTATGTCAAATGCAATTACTAATAAAGAAGGAAGTTTAGTAAGCATTTCATGTAAGCTTGCTTTTTGATTACCTATATTAATGAGGGCAATGTCTGCAATGGTAAGTCGGCAAGCGTTTAAAATGGAAGTCAGTAAAATAAAATCGGTTTCATTTAAATACACAGATTCAGGATCATTCACCACTACCAATATTTTTTTATGATGGTCTCCTAAGTATTTAATAGGGCTAGCCATCTCTGTTTCATCAGTGATCGTCGCCTGCTCTTTGCCTGGTAATTTATTTTCGGCAATTTTTACAGGCTTTATTTCCTTTTCAGCTAAGACCAAACTATCTTTGTATAAAGAAACCAAGACGGCAGGAGGTAATATTATTTTTTCTACTTTCATTAAGTTGGAAAATTAATTGAAAAGGCGCAGATTGAAAAATAACAGTTGTAAGTTTTCTACTTTTTTCGTTTCTTTGTAATTCGAATTCACCCTTTACAATTTTCTACCATGGCGCATCCAATCATTCCTGTTACCAAAAACACCAACCCTCGCTTGCCTCATTTTAAAATAGAGACATTGCAGTTTGGTAAACATTTTACCGACCACATGTTAACGGCCGATTATGAAAACGGTGAATGGAAGAATATTGAGATTAAACCTTATGCTCCTTTTGAAGTAGATCCTGCCTCTGCTATGTTGCATTATGGTCAAACTATATTTGAAGGCATTAAGGCTTATAAGGATACAAAAGACGAAGTAGTTATTTTCAGACCTGATCAAAATTTTATTCGTTTTAATGTTTCAGCAGAAAGAATGCAAATGCCGCAAGTGCCTGAATGGTTATTTATGGGTGGAATGAAACAGTTAATCGCTTTAGAGAAAGGATGGATTCCAAGTTTGCCTGAACACTCTTTATATATCAGACCTTTTATGATTGCCACCGATCCTTTTTTAGGTGTGCGCCCATCCAATACTTATAAGTTCATGATTATTTTAGGCCCCTCTGGTGCTTATTTTTCTGCACCTATGAAAATTATTATTGAAGAAAAATATACGCGTGCAACACCCGGTGGTGTTGGCTTTGCAAAGTGTGGTGGAAATTACGGTGGTAGTTTATATCCTGTTGACTTAGCACAAAAAAGTGGATACGATCAAGTTTTATGGACCGATGCCATTGAACATAAATATGTAGAAGAAGTGGGTATGATGAATGTGATGTTTGTGATTGATGGCAAAGTCATTACACCTAGTTTAGAAAGAGGCACTGTATTAAAAGGAGTCACTAGAGACAGCGCCATTACATTACTAAGAGATATGGGTTATGAAGTAGAAGAAAGAAATTTATCGATAGATGAAATTGTGGATGCGCATAAAAAAGGATTGTTTCAAGAAGTTTTCGGAGTAGGGACCGCCGCGGTGGTTTCTTATATTAGTAAATTAAGCCACAAAGACTATGACATGAACTTCGATATAGACCAGTTAAAAGTAGCGCCTGCTTTGAAGCAACATTTAAACGATATTAGAGTAGGGAATGTTACAGATAAGCATAACTGGTTAATGAAAGTCCCTTCTTAGCAGATAAATCTCTGAAAATCAAGCTATTTTAATTGAATTATTGGCTCAATTGCTGCCAAAAAGGGGCATTTGGGGTATTTTTTTAAAATTAGCGAATAAACATTTTGGTATTTGGGCTACAGCCATTACCTTTGCCGTCCGAATTTTTTATAAACCGAAATTGAAAAAAACAGCAGAATAAATGCCTACTATTCAACAATTAGTGAGAAAAGGCCGTGAGATCATCAGGGCTAAAAGTAAATCAAGAGCATTGGACGCATGTCCTCAGCGTCGTGGCGTTTGTACTAGAGTGTATACAACTACACCTAAAAAACCAAACTCTGCGTTACGTAAAGTGGCTAAAGTGCGTTTGACAAATAAAATTGAAGTTATCGCGTATATTCCAGGTGAAGGTCACAACTTACAAGAGCACAGTATCGTTTTAATACGTGGTGGTCGTGTAAAGGATTTACCAGGGGTACGTTATCATATTGTACGTGGAAGCCTTGACACTGCTGGTGTTAAAGACCGTAAGAAGTCTCGTTCTAAGTATGGTACTAAGAGAGAAAAAGCAAAGAAATAAATAAAAGAATTAATTTAATAAGTAACCACTAACTCATATTCGACATGCGTAAAGCACAACCTAAAAAAATTCCTCTAGCACCAGATCCTCGTTTCAACGATGTGCAAGTGACTCGTTTTATCAATAACGTAATGTTAGATGGTAAGAAGACTACAGCTTATAAAATATTTTATGATGCATTAGATAAAGTAAGCAAGTTCACAGGTGAAGATGGATATGAAATGTGGAAAAAAGCAGTAGTGAATATTACACCTGCTGTAGAAGTACGTAGCCGTCGTATTGGTGGTGCTACTTTCCAAATTCCTGCTGAAGTGCGTGCCGACCGCAAAATTTCTTTAAGTATGAAGTGGTTAGTACGTTATAGCCGTGAAAGAAACGGTAAAACAATGGCTGATAAGTTAGCGAACGAAATTATCGCAGCTACAAAGGGTGAAGGTGGTGCTTTCAAGAAGAAAGAAGATACACACCGTATGGCTGAGGCGAACAAAGCGTTCTCTCACTTTAAGATGTAATTCTAAATAGAATACTGGCTTTTTAGCCTTTAAAAATAGACTAAACCTCTCTGTATCAACAGGGAGGTTTTTTTGTTGGAAAAAAAACTCGAGAATCAGCCTTTCAATTACTAATATCGTTAACTTTGCGCCTCGGAAAATAGGACCATTTAAAATAAAAAATAACCCTTTTATGGCTGACTTGAAACTACAAAGAAACTTTGGAATTGCTGCGCACATTGATGCCGGTAAAACAACTACGACTGAACGTATCTTACGTTATACTGGTATGATCCACAAAATAGGAGAGGTGCATGATGGTGCCGCTACTACTGACTGGATGGAACAAGAAAAAGAAAGAGGTATTACTATTACTTCTGCAGCAGTAAGTTGCCAATGGCAGTTCCCTACTACATTGGGTAAAAAAGATGATAGAACAAAAGATTATTATTTCAATATTATCGATACTCCAGGTCACGTGGACTTTACCGTTGAGGTAGAACGTTCTATGCGTGTATTGGATGGTTTGATTGCATTGTTCTCTGCAGTAGATGGTGTGGAGCCGCAATCAGAAACAGTATGGCGTCAAGCAAATCGTTATAAAGTTCCTCGTATTGGATTCGTTAATAAAATGGACCGTGCGGGTGCCGACTTTTTAATGGTAGTTACACAAGTAAGAGAAATGTTAGGCGCGAAAGCGGTGCCATTACAATTACCTATCGGTGCGGAAGATAACTTCACTGGTGTAGTTGACTTAATTAGAATGAAAGCTATTATTTGGGATGATGCTACAGAAGGGATGACTTATGTAGAAAATCCTATTCCTGATGATATGAAAGAAGATGTGGATTATTGGAGAGCTCAATTAATTGAAGCTGTTGCAGAATACGACGATAAATTAATGGAGAAGTTTTTTGAAAATCCAGATTCTATTTCTGAAGCGGAAGTACATGAAGCTATTCGTAAAGCAACGATCGATTTAAGTATCGTTCCAATGATGTGCGGATCCTCTTTCAAAAACAAAGGTGTACAAACAGCATTAGATGCAGTTTGTCGTTACCTGCCTTCTCCAGTAGATGTAGATGATACAGAAGGGACAGATCCTGATACAGGAGAAAAAATTTATCGTAAACCAAATGCAAAAGAACCATTTGCAGCCTTGGCATTTAAGATTATGACCGATCCTTTCGTAGGACGTTTAGCGTTCTTCAGATGTTATTCTGGTCATTTAGATGCAGGTTCTTATGTAAAGAATATGCGTAGCGGAAAGAACGAGCGTATTTCTCGTATCATGAAAATGTTTGCGAACAAACAAAACCCAATCGATTTTATCGAAGCAGGTGATATCGCAGCAGCAGTTGGATTTAAAGAAATTAAAACTGGAGATACATTATGTGATGAGAACCATCCAATTGTACTAGAGAATATGTTTATTCCAGAACCCGTTATCTCTGTAGCAGTTGAGCCTAAGACGCAAGCTGACGTTGATAAAATGGGTATGGCCATTGCTAAATTAGTAGAAGAAGATCCTACATTACGTGTGAAGACAGACGAAGATACTGGTCAAACAATTTTATCTGGAATGGGCGAATTACACTTAGAGATTATTGTAGATCGTATGCGTCGTGAATTTAAAGTAGAGATTAACCAAGGTAATCCTCAAGTAGCATACAAAGAAGCATTTGGTAAAATGATCGAGCACCGTGAGGTCTTGAAAAAGCAATCAGGTGGTCGTGGTAAATTTGCCGATATCGAATTTGAAATTGGACCTGCAGATGTAGAATGGTTGACAGAAAATAAAGACAAGCATTTCCAATTCGTAAATGATATTTTCGGAGGATCTATTCCAAAAGAATTTATTCCTGCAATTAATAAAGGTTTTGAAACTTCAATGACACAAGGTGTTTTAGCTGGTTACCCAGTGAACAACATGAAAGTGCGTATTACCGATGGTTCTTACCACGATGTGGATTCTGATTCAATGTCATTTGAATTATGTGCTAAAGCTGCCTTCAGAACTGCAGGTAAAAAAGCGAAGCCTACTTTATTAGAACCAATCATGAAAGTGGAAGTAGTAACACCAGACCAATACATGGGAGATGTTACCGGTGACTTAAACCGTCGTCGTGGAATGTTAGAAGGTATGGATAGCCGTGGTAACTTACAAGTTATCAAAGCGAAAGTGCCTTTGAGTGAAATGTTTGGATATGTAACTCAACTTCGTTCTTTAAGCTCTGGTCGTGCAACATCTACGATGGAGTTTAGCCACTACAACCCAGCACCGAACAATATTGCTGAAGAAGTGATGGCGAAGAACAAAGGAAAGGTGAAGGATGATGAATAGTTAATCAATTGATTATCAATATAAAAAAGCCCTTCTCCGTCATAAGAGAGGGGCTTTTTTAGTTCAAAAACCTTTTTTAAAAATAATTAAAAAAAAGGGCAATATTTCTTGAATGTTACCCCACAACCCATTACCTTTGCAACCCCAAGATAATTTGGGAAAAATAGCTATGTCTCAAAGAATTAGAATAAAATTACAATCTTACGATCACAACTTGGTAGACAAGTCTGCTGAAAAAATCGTAAAAACCGTACGCAGTACTGGTGCAGTAGTAACAGGTCCTATTCCTTTACCTACACACAAGCGCATATTTACTGTATTACGTTCACCGCATGCGAATAAGAAAAGTCGTGAGCAGTTCCAATTAGCAACGCATAAGCGTTTATTGGATATCTACACTTCTTCTTCTAAAACAGTAG
>JBEIIN010000056.1:0-9657 GCA_040380795.1 Sediminibacterium sp.
GATTCAAATCTCTCACATTGGCCCCAGCGTTATATCCATAGGATTCAACATTACCATAACCATAAGCAATACATATAAATCCTGAATCACAAACAATTCTATGAGAGGGTGAAGTATTTGTTGAGGTAGTTACATCTTCTTGAATAAAAGAGTAGCCAGTAGTACCCATGAGTTTAGGTGTTGCCGTTGGAGCAGCCCCATCTATTTTTAAAGAACTAAAGGCATTTGTTTTATATATTATATTTAAAAAATGACTTGTAATATTTGTATTGGGTGGTGTTAAATCTCTTCTAGCGGACATCACAGTGATATCATTTAATGTTTGCTCAATGGGATTTAAAGCAATCATTTCAGGATCGCCTACATTAGAACCATCGCATGCCATGGTGATAAAATACTGTAAAACACTAATGGGCTTATCTGAATAGATATCTCTAAAAGTATGATCTCCGTTAGTACTTATTTCATAAAAAGAGTTATTAATTAAGGTAGATGGATTTAATGCAGCCCCATTTACATATACTGGTGTGGCAGGGTCTTGCACTAGTATTCTAAATAAATCATATTTCCTAATTATAGAAGGTGAAGTATAATAACGCTTCCCCCATGAACTTGTTGGAAATAATTGCTGGTATAAGTTATCACCACTAACGGCGCCACTACAGCCCATGGCTGTCCAAGTTGAACCCGAATAGACAGCAATTTTTTTACAAGTTAATGAAGCAGTTGCCACTGAACGTATTTTGGTACCCGTTAAATCTTCAAAACTTTGAAACTGATAAACATCTCCTTTATTTAATATAGTATCAAATGTAACATTAGCTAAATGACGATTATTGTAATCTGAATTGGTGGGTGTTATTTCTACATTGGTACCATCTTCAGTGGCTATAATTTCAAATTGAGTATTGTGCTGTTGCTCTGCACTACCTCCTGTGGTGGGTACTATATTACCTGTTGATTTATAGGTAGCTACTACATATTCTCGGCCCAAAACTTTTGTGGGTAGCACCAAAGTAGAACCAGAACGCGCCGAATTTAATATATGAGAATACACTACAACTGGGTTTTGACTCTTAATATGAATACCCTTGTTGATACCAATCACCTCTAATTGGCTTACATTATTATCTGCTAAATAGGCATCTGCATTAGTCAAGGCGCTGGTCTTGGATAATTGAACTACAGTAACTTGATTAGCTGTAACTGTAAAATCGGTAGATTTTCCATTCACTGAAACTGTTCCACTAGTATTCACATTAGAAGTAATATATAATGCCATTCTTGAATTTAAACCATCAATATGCCCACTATATACTACCCAAAAGTCTGTTCCTCTGTTAGAAAAGTTTTGACTAAAAACTGAAAAGCTTTTAGTAGCAAATAAAAGTATTATAAATAATCTATATACGAAAAGTCGCATTGATGAGTGTTAAAGATGCTAAAATATATAGAAAATATCATTTTGTTCTTATTTGTCAATGATTTATATTTAATATTAAACATAAATGGACATTAATTGAAAATAGCTTTTATCTCTGTGGGCAAGACCCATGAATCTTATATCAAAGAAGGGGTGCTTAATTTTACACAAAGAATAAGCCATTACTACCCTGTTGACTGGCAGTTAATAGCACCCGCAAAAGCTACTGAACCCAGCCAAATCAAAAAAGCAGAAGCACAAAGTATATTGAAAGCCCTGCAACCTACTGATATACTTATTTTATTAGATGAAACAGGTAAAATGTTAAGCTCCCCAGGTCTAGCTAAATTAATACAACAGAAAGCCAATCAAAGTGCACAAAAAATTGTGTTTTTAATTGGAGGTGCATATGGCGTAGCCGAAGAAATTAAAAAGCGCGCTCAATTTACTTGGTCTTTATCAGAATTAGTATTTCCGCATATGCTAGTTCGTTTAATTTTAGCAGAGCAAGTATACCGAGCATGTAGTATCTTGGCCAATGAAAAATACCATCATCAATAATTTTAGTATTTCCTTAATCACTTTATTTATATTTTACTTAAATTATTTAAGAACTACTTTATAAGAACTAAATTATAAAAAATAAATTACGCCAATGAGCATTACTTTATATATAACTATTATTACTGTTGCTGTTTCTATTTTAGCCATGTACAACCATGCCTTAATGGATAAACTTATTTTTCATCCCTATTCAGTACATAATAATAATGAATGGTACCGATTTTTTACTTGCGGCTTAGTACATGCAGATTTTATGCACTTAGCTTTTAATATGTTCTCCTTTTATATGTTTGGCGATTATATAGAGCAATACTTTGCCATGATCTTTGGCAGGTCTGGCTCGTCGATGTATATTATTTTATACGTTTCTTCACTACTTGTTTGTTTAATTCCTACTTACCTAAATCATTACAAACAATATAATTATAATAGCCTTGGGGCTTCTGGCGCTGTATCGGCCATTGTATTTGTAGGTATCTTCTTACAACCCACTATGCAAATTGGATTTTTTATTATCCCTCCTATTATTCCTGGATTTATATTCGGCCCCATCTATTTAGGCTTAACAGCTTATTTGGCGAAAAGTGGACAAGGAGGTATTAACCATAGTGCCCACTTATGGGGATCCCTTTATGGAGTTGTGTTTTTAATTATTACCAGTTATTTTATCGGGAATTTTAATGTACTCGGTTCGTTTGTAGAACAAATTAGTGTTTATCTGTCCAAGTAATCACTAATACATTTTTTGTTTGGTCTGTTATTTTAAAACGATCATCTATTCTCTGACCTACTACCCATAAGAGCTTGTCACCCATGGTAAGCACAGTCATTTTTTGTTTGGCTGCAGGACTTAATTTCAAGCTACCTAAAAAATGATTTAATTTTTTCTTTTTGCGAAGTCCTAAGGGATAAAAATAATCGGTGGGTTGCCAGGTTCGAAATAATAAAGGCCATTCTAGTTTATCGGCGTCTAAATAAGCGTAGTTTGGTTCTTTTTTTATATCCCCCAACTTCAATGCTGTTTTCATTTCAAAATGTAAAACGCCTTCATTTACTTGCAAGTCGCCATCTGCCACATGAATAATAATATGCTCTTTCTCGGTATTGTTATCAATAATTTGAATAGACTCATTGAATTTGATAAAGCGGTGCGAGGCCGTTGCTATATAGGCGCCGTTGGTGGCTGCTAATAATTTATGTACTTCGCTAATTTGCTGTGGCTTGAAACCATAATTTTTGATTAGCCCCCAAGTATAGGTAAAATTATGATTTACTTTTTTCCAATGCCTAACAGGAAGGGTCAAAATACCTTTTTGTACTCTTAGTCCTTTTTTCCAAAATTCGGTTACAGTAGATTCTACAATAGCTTCCGATTCTTTTAATCTTTGAATGGTATCAAGTACATTCTGCGTCATATTAGGTATGAATTCCTGAATGGTAGGCACAATTTTATGTCTAAATAAATTTCGGGTATAATCGTCCTTGCTATTCGAACTATCTTCTACAAAATCTAAACTATTCGATTTCGCGAATTCAATAATTGCTAATTTAGAAAATGAAAGCAAGGGCCTAGCTATAGACAAGGCGTCTTCTCTTCTTTCAGGAATACCTGTTAAGCCATGTAAACCAGTACCTCTAGCTAGTTGCATAAATACAGTTTCTACTTGGTCATCGGCATGATGCGCAGTGAGTAAAACCTTTTTAGTATTGGCTTGATCTGATAGTAAAGTACTAAACCAAGCATACCTCATTTCTCTAGCGGCCTCTTGAATACCCATCTTATAAGTCTCGGCATAAGCAGCCGTTTCAAATTTATTAAGGGCTAAGGGTATGGAATATTTTACTGCAAAATCTTTTACAAAATTTTCATCTCTAGTACTCTCTTCCCCTCTTAATTGAAAATTGGCATGAGCCATACTTATAGTAGCACCTGCCTTATGCATCAGATAAGCAAGTACAATGCTGTCTACCCCACCACTCACAGCAATAATAAAGGTTGATTTCTTTAAGGAAAGCGCTGGAAAAATCTTTTCCCAATTTTTAATAAAGGTTTCGAGCGTTAACATTCAATGAATGAATTGATTGGATTATTTTTTTTGCTCTTTGGCCCAAGCGTCTTTAAGCGTTACTGTTCTATTAAATACAAGGGCCTCTTTAGTACTCGTAATATCTTGGTAGAAATAGCCTTTTCTTAAAAATTGAAAACGCATATCTAATGCGTCTGATACCAAGGCAGGTTCAGCCCAAGCATTCGTTTTCGTTAAAGATTGTTCATTAATATAGTCTTTAAAATCCCCTTCTGCACTCGCTACGTCTTCTACTTTGAATAAGCGGTCATATTCGTTCAATACTACTGGCACAGCATGCTTGGCAGATACCCAATGAAGTGTTCCTTTTACGTGAATACCTGAAGTATCTGATCCACTTTTACTTTCTGGAACATAACTCACATATACCGTTTGCACTATACCCGCTTCATCTTTTTCAAAACTATCACACTTTACAATATAGGCACTCTTTAATCGTACCATTAAACCTGGGCCTAGTCTAAAATATTTTTTAGTAGGCTCTTCCATGAAATCGTCTCTTTGAATATATAATTCATTACTAAATGGAACAGCCCTGAGGCCTCCTTCAGGATCCTCTGGATTGTTTTCTGAATGAAGTATTTCCTCTCCTTTATCATAATTAGTAATAACTAATTTAATGGGATCGGTTACCACCATTCTTCTTTGTGCAATTTTATTCAAATGCTCTCTCACACAAAATTCTAATAAACTGAAGTCAATAATATTTTCTCTTTTAGCAATACCTATTCTATCACAAAAATCTCTGATACTTTCTGGCGTATAGCCTCTACGACGCATACCACTAATGGTAGGCATACGAGGATCATCCCAACTATTTACATAGCCTTCTTGCACCAACTGCAATAATTTTCTTTTACTTAAAATAGTGTAAGTAATATTTAAACGAGAAAATTCATATTGTTTGGATGGATAAATACCTAAATTTTCAATACCCCAATCATACAAGGCTCTGTGTGGAATAAATTCCAAAGTGCAAATGGAATGCGTAATTTTTTCAATAGCATCACTTTGTCCATGGGCAAAATCGTACATAGGATAAATACACCATTTATCTGCGGTACGGTGATGATGTGCTTTTTTAATACGGTATAAAATAGGATCTCTTAAAAGCATATTGGGATTCGCTAAATCTATTTTAGCTCTTAACACCTTAGCACCATCTGCATATTTACCCGCCTTCATACTAGTAAACAATTCCAAATTCTCTGCTATGGATCTATTTCTATATTCATTCCCTGTGCCTGCTGCAGTAGGCGTTCCTTTTTGTAAAGCAATTTCTTCTGGACTACTATCATCAACATAGGCCAAGCCTTTTTCAATTAATTGTACAGCAAAACCATAAAGGGTATCAAAATAATCCGATGCATAACATTCCTTCACCCAGCTAAAGCCCAACCATTGTAAGTCGGCCTTGATACTATCTACATATTCGGTTTCTTCTGTAGTCGGGTTGGTATCATCGAATCTTAGATTCGTACCTCCTCCAAAATGAGTAGCCAATCCAAAGTTTAAACAAATACTTTTGGCATGTCCAATATGTAAATAGCCATTGGGTTCTGGTGGAAATCTCGTTAGAATTTGGTCGTACTTACCCGATGCCAAGTCCTGGGAGATAATTTCTTCAATAAAATTTAGATTCTTTTCCTCGCTCATGATGGTTATTAGTATGGGGTAAAGATACAAAAACCTACCCCAAAAACCTACCCCAATGCTTAACCCTTATAGCCGTAGAGCTTTTGTAATTCTAAGACAATTTTTTCAATGTCTTTATCATCCCCTTGAGGTGCGTATGGTTGCTTTAAACTGCTTCCAAAGACATAGGCCACCGTTTGCCAAAAACCGGCATTAAAGCCCCCTTTATATTCTTTAATTATTTCATAACAGTTATTACCTGTTTCTCTATTAATTAATTTCATCAACACCTTACCTTGATACACCGATAAATTAGTTACTTTATCACCAAAGTCTCTTTTCATTTCCTTTTCTCTAGACTTAATAATTTTTTTTCTTGCAGCTTCATCGCGTACACCGGCCAATTGATTATTTACATCTGTAATTAGCCTACCCGCAGTTTTTGCATAAGGATAAGTCACATATACTGCATTGCGAAGCCTTGTCCAATTTTTCCAATAATCTTTCCAACGAGCCGTCTGTTTGGCAGTCACTTCAACGGTAGGTAACCAAGATTGTGGAATAGTATCTCCTTCGGGTGTAATAAAGGCCTCTACTCTAATATTATCTCTAATATTATCCCTAATGGTATCGTTAGAAATGGTTTGCGCCTTAGACTTTAAACTAGTAAAGCCAGCCAAACAAATAAGAACAATATAGAGAAAGCCTTTTTTCATATAAATAGCTAAAATCGTTTAAGCCAGTTTCTATCAATTTAATACACTAATTTAAAAAAAGTAACCTTTCAGAAGCTCCTTTTTCTAGTATTTTATTTTTCTTTTAACTTAGACGCCCTACTCCAAGTAGCTACACCAAAGCCAAAAGTCATAATGATAACCCCTAACCATAATAAATTAATGAAAGGGAATTCATAGGCTTTTAAAGTAATCAGATTGGTTAAGGCCGATGATTCTTTCACCCCAATTTCTAAAGTGCCTTTTTCTTGATCGATGACTTTATTAAAGCTAAGTACTAAGTTTTGTGCTTTTATAGTATCTACATTGGATTGCAAATTCATACCTTCTAAGACAATCCCAGGGCTTGCTGTATACTTTAAGCCTTCTTTAGAAGTCACGGCTAACTGTAAAATTAATTCATTGGTACCTGCAGGTCGGTTGGTGTTCGGATTCACTAATACTTTTTCTAATTTAATATAGCCATTGCTATAAAATATAGAATCGCCTATGGCCATTTGATTTGGCTTGAAACTAGTGGTATCGTCTTTTGAATTATCCTGAAAAGAAGTCACATAAACGAAAATATCTTTATTCCAATAATGTTTAGAAGAAGGATTCGCAGAGAATCCTTCCATCCCTTTATTGTTTTTTAATACATCAGGATACAAGAAAAATGCTGCTTGCGTTTTTTTCTCAATGAATTTAAGTTCAAAAAATCTTTTATCTAAATCATCAAAGGTATCACGTACATAAGTAACCATGAACTTACCCATATCGGTGGAAATACCTTCAAATAGTGTAATATTTTCTCTAGGATTCCCCACCGGGCTTTTACCAGATTCAACACGAAGTGGACTAATGCCTGTTGTATTCCAACTTAATACTGTTTTATTAGAAGAAGATATTAAAATGCCTAACAAAACCATTCCAAAACCAATATGTCCAATAGAGGAACCTGCCGATTTTAATTTTGCTTTTTGCATCGTCATCCAAAAGAAAATATTGCCAACAATGGCATAAATAGCAGCAAAAATAGCCACATAAATAGCTCCTTCAAATCCAATACCTTTTTCTTTAAAGGCAACCCCTACAAAAATATATACGACCGCAGTAATGGCGACAGTCACTAGCAAAGGCATTTTAATTTTCTGTACTAAAAATGCCTTAGTGGTTCCTTTGTATTTTAAATACTGCCCAGTAGCAGTTAGTAAACCAATAATAATGGCTACAAATACTTGTACCTGATTATGCGCAAAGGCGGCATCTTCAGGAGGCGCAATTTTTGTACCAAATATTTTATTAAATACAGGAATAGAGGTAATAGATATAATAACTACTGCCGATAAAAATAAAATAAGCGAGCCTATCAACATCCAAAACTCACGACTATCAATGGCTTCTTCTTTTTGTGGTTCAGCCATATGCTTAAACCTTACAAAAAATAAAACAAAATAGGGTATTACGAAAATTAATAAGAAGCCCAATAACTGTGCATTCATTCCTAAGTCTGTAAAAGCGTGCACAGAAGTATCGCCTAATATGCCACTTCTTGTTAAAAAAGTTGAATACAAGACTAACAAGAAACTAATACCGAAAAATAAATAAGTTAATTTTAAACTAGATCCTGTTTTTCTATAGATAATACAACCATGTATTGCAGATACCAAGGTTAACCAAGGGACCAGCGAAGCATTCTCTACTGGATCCCATGCCCAATATCCTCCGAATGTTAAACTCTCATAAGCCCAAGCAGCGCCCATCATGATACCTAGACCTAAGATACCCGCAGAAAAAGTAGCCCAAGGTAAACAGCTGTCCATCCAATCATGTTTCTTTTTAAGTAAGCCAGCTACTGCAAATCCAAAAGGAATAGTAGTAGAAGCAAACCCTAAAAATAAAACTGGTGGATGTATGACCATCCAATAATTCTGCAACAAAGTATTTAAACCAGTACCATCTTTGATAAGTTGTAAATAATCGGGTCTGGCTAAAATAGGCCAGTTCATTTCTTCTCTTAATAATATAAATGGACTGCTTCCTAATTTCATTTCAAAAATATACAAGCCCACTATCATGGTGGCTAAACAGAACTGAACAAAGCTTACTACCATCATCACCCCGGAGAATGAATCTCCCCATTTCTTTTTAGTAGCAATTAATATTAAACCTAAAACACAGTGCCAAAAGCTCCATAATAAAAAACTTCCTTCCTGGCCTTCCCAAAAACAACTTAACAAATATTGATAAGGCAAATTTTTATCGCTATGTGTGTAGGCATATTTGTACTCAAACAAATGATTGTAAATAATATAAAATAAAACTACAAAACAAGAAACCACCGCCACTGATTCAATAATAAATGCAATCTTGGCTAATTTTTCCCATTGGGCTTGCAAACTTATTTCTTTAGAGAAAAATGCTTTTGCAAAAGAATAAGTAGCCACTAAAGAAGCTACTAAAGAAAGTATCGTTAAAAAATATCCTAATTGACCAGGAAATAGATGCTCGTCAAGAAACGTAATAGTATTCATTTACCTAATTGTATTTTTTTTAATTGCTAAGTGTAACCGGTTGCTCTTGCATAGCGTTGGGATTGTCCTTGTATTTAGAAGGACATTTCATCACAATAGCAGAACATTCAAAATGTTCGCCTTGTACTTTTCCTTTTAAAACTAGTCTCTCCGATTTTTCCATATCGGTGGGCATGGTATTATGATAGACCACACTAATTTTACCCCCTACACTATCTTCTACATTAAATTGTAATAAATTAGGGTCTTTTACAGGATCGTATTGAACTGGAACAGACTTGTCCATTTTGACAATTAAATTCACAAATTTTCCTTCTTTTTGCTTGGCAGAAGCAATTGTCTCATAACTACTTAAATCGCCTGTATAGCTTATAAGCACTACAATGGCGGCAGCGATTAAGACCAATAATGCAATATGTGTTTTCTTCATGGTGCAAAGTTAACCAAATGAGCTTAAATTGCAGCAAATTTTATCCTCATCGAAACCCATTTTTATGCGTGAATTTGACTATATCATCGTATGCAAAAGCCCCGATTTTAAGAATGTAGACCGCATTAGCCAGTTCATGTTATTAATATCATTGGTGGCCTTTGGCTATTCTATTTATTTAGGCTTATTCCCGAAGCCAGCGCTCATTTTTGCGATCATGACTGCCTTTACAAGCTGGTGGATATTCTGTTTTTTTCAAGCTAAAAGAGGC
>JBEIIN010000057.1:0-9627 GCA_040380795.1 Sediminibacterium sp.
ATTCGTATTAAACTAAGTAAGCATTCCAATACCAATGTTGCTATTGATTATGGAATTGGTCAAGGAGGCTCGAGGGGAATATTTATGAACCTGGGCGAAGTGTTCTAATATACAATTGCTCTACCTTGGCGCGGGCCCAAGGCGTTTTTCTTAAAAACTTTAAACTAGATTGAATACTGGGGTTGCTATTAAAGCAATTGATGGGGATATGCTGTCCAAGGTCCTCCCAGCCGAAATAGTTCACTAGTTCAGTGACTATATATTCTAGGGTTTTTCCATGTAAAGGATCGTTCGAAGCTTGTTGCATATGCAATATTAAGTAATTTGCTGTTATGCAAGCCCATCGATATTTTATAGTGTATAAGCCAGTCAATATGGTATCTCAATTTGTAAGCACACATCAAGTTAATTTATTGCATCAATTAAACTTTTCCTTTCCAGAAGGCACGCATGCAATAGGTAGGCTTGACCAAAACTCAGAAGGTTTATTGTTACTTACTACTAATAAAAAAATTACGAAGCTTTTATTTCAAGGCCCTGTGCCACATAATAGAACCTATCTAGTACAAGTAAAAAATTTAGTAAGTGCCGATACTGTAGATAAATTAGCAAGTGGCATTGATATTAGTGCAACGGATGGACAAATTTTTAAAACCACTCCTTGCATAGTTAAAATTATAGATACCCCTAAAAATTTAGCTGCTGTAGAAAAACCCTTGCATAAAAACGCAGAAAATTCTTGGTTGGAAATAATATTAACGGAAGGCAGGTTTCATCAGGTAAGAAAAATGGTAGCTGCGGTACACCATAAATGCATTCGACTTATTAGAACAAGTATTGAAGATATTAGTATTGGATCCATGCAGCCAGGCGAGGTAATTGAATTAAAGGAAAACGATTTTTTTAGACTGCTGAAATTAAACGCTTAAATTTAATCCTCCACCATATCATATAAATGATGAATGAGTCCGTCGGCCAAACCTATTTTAGGCACATGCATTTCATTGATATTGGCCCATTTGCAAATGGCATTATATATTTTCAAGGCAGGTACAATTACCTCAGCTCTATCTTCCTTAATCGTATACTGTTTCATTCTTTCTTCCACAGTTAAAGGATCCATTTGCTTATAAATGTCCTTGATTTCATCGTATGTCAATGATTTACTTGGCTTGGCGCCTGCAATAGCATATACTTTATTAATATTGCCGCCCGAACCAATACCTATGATATCATCATATTTTTTAGACAAGTCCTTCAGGGTTTCTTTCATATCCTCCCATGTACTATCCTTTACCTTATTGGTTAACAAACGAACGGTTCCAATATTAAAGGACTTTTGAATAATTACCTTTCCTTTATGGTATAAAGTAAGCTCGGTACTACCGCCGCCTACATCTGCATATAAATAACTTTTATTGTTATCTAAAAATTCGGCAATATGGTTTTCGTAAATAATTTCCGCTTCTAATTCTCCAGTGATAACTTCAATTTCAATACTTGTTTCTGATTTTATTTCTTTGATAATTTCTTTAGCATTTTCTGCATCACGCATAGCACTTGTAGCACAAGCCATATAATGGTCTACCTCGTATACCTTCATTAAATTATTAAAAGACTTAATGGTGTTAATAAGCATTCTTTTCTTTTGTCCGCCAATGCTACCTTTTTCAAATACATCAAAACCTAATCTAACAGGAATTCTTAATAAGTTTAACTTATTAAAAGTGACTTCTTTTCCTTTTTTTATGACTTCACAAATAAGTAATCGTGCTGCATTACTTCCAATATCTATAGCTGCGAGTATCAATTTGTTTCTATTTTTTTCCTATTAAGTAATGGTGGGTTTCAACTTGAGATTTTACCTTTTTCATTCCAACGGAAGGTACATACTTATTGCTTAATTCTGTATCTAAAATCCTAGCTTTCTGATTATCTTTTAATTGAATATTAATAATATCAATTAATTCCTTTTTGATTTTTTCATCTAGAATGGGTGCAGCTACTTCTATTCGGTGGTCAAGGTTTCTTACCATCCAATCGGCACTTGAAATGAATACTTTTTCTTTTCCATTATTATGAAATATCATCACCCTTGCATGTTCTAAATACTGATCAACAAGGCTAATGGCATTCAACTTATCATTTGATTTAACAGTTCTCTTTTTTAGTGTTAAGATACCTCTAATAATTAAATGCACTTCAACGCCCGCCTTTAATGCAGTATATAAATGATCTAATAATAATTGGTCACTAATTGAATTTGATTTAATAATAATTTTAGCGGACTTACCTTGCTTTGCAAATTTGATTTCGTTATTAATTAATTCAATAATGGAATTTCTCATATTAATGGGCGATATGAGTAAGTTTTTAGTTTTACCAATAGGCTTATCTCCTAATTGCCAGTTAGATAAATAAGTAAATACTTTATTCACCTCCATTAATAAGGCCTTGTTGGCTGTTAATAAACAATGATCGGCGTATATTTTGGCTGTTTTTTCATTTAAATTACCCGTGCTTATAAAACCATATTGAATTAATTTATTAGCCACCTTTTTTTGTATGACACAAATTTTAGCATGCACTTTTACATTTGGAATACCTACAAGTACATTCACTCCTTCTTCCTCCATTAATGTTTTCCATTCTAAATTGGCTTCTTCATCGAATCTTGCTTTTAATTCTAAAAATACAGTTACTGCCTTTCCATTTCTAGCAGCATTAATTAAGGCATTGATTACTTTTGAATTACTCGCTAAGCGGTAAGCGGTTATTTTAATGGAACTAACATTGTCATCCATCGCAGCTTCTCTTAACATATCTATTACAGGGTCGTAACTATGGTAGGGAAAGTGCAACATCACATCTTTCTTTAAAATAACTTCTGCTATTTGAGTTTTATTTCTAAAGGCAGGATGCGCAAATGGTTTTGATCTTTCTACTTTTTCAACAAGTACATCTGGGAAATCCATAAAATGTCTAAAATTATGAATATGTCCTCCAGGTATGATGCTACTTTTTCTACTGAGGTGTAATTTCTGAATTAAAAATTCTAGTAATTCTGCATTCATGTCTTTATCATATACAAATCGCACAGGCTTCCCTTTTCTTCTATTTTTAATACCTTTTGAAATTTTCTCAACAAAATTAATGCCCACTTCTTGGTCTAAATCAATTTCAGCATCCTTGGTAATTTTAAATACATGGGCATCAAATTTATTGAATTTGAAATGGGAGAAAATAATAGGTAAGTTGAACTTAACAATATCTTCCAATAAAATAATTGACTTGGTACCTGACGCAGAAGGTAAAATCACAAAACGTCCTATAGATCTTGATGGAATTTCAATTAAAGCGAATTTTTCTTGATAAGCGTCTTGCTTATTTTTCATTACAATGGCTAAATACAAACTTTTATCACGTAAATAAGGTAACTCAGGTAAGTTTTCAATCATTAAAGGAATAATATAAGGGCGCACTACATTGTCAAAATAGTCTTTTACAAACTCTTTTTGAACGGCATTTAGTTTTCGTTCATTTATAATTAAAACTTTACGTTTTATTAGCTCCTTATTAATATTGCTCCAAATTCTAGCAAATTCGCTTTGTTGCTTTAAAACCACCCTTTGAATCTCATCTAAGATTAATTGGGGTGAGTCCACAATATCAATATTGGTGCTTTTCTTTTTATCAATTAATTCTACCATTCTTTTCAGCGTAGCCACGCGCACTCTGAAAAACTCATCTAAATTATTGGAGAAAATGCCCAAGAATCGAATTCTGTCTTTTAAAGTAACGGTTGGATCGTTGGCTTCTTGCAAGACACGAGCATTAAAGCTAAGCCAGCTTATATCTCTTGGTATAAATTCAGCTTTCATTTGTTATCAAATTTTGTGGCAAAAATACAAAATCAAGGAGGAAGTAATTTTTAGTTCACAATTTATTAATATTATGGTAATATAGGCGACATATAGTTGTTAACTACTTGTGCGTTATTTACATAAAATACTAACCATGGACAAAAGACCAATGGAAATATGTATAATAAGTGACCTACATTTAGGCACTTTTGGGTGTCAGGCGAAAGAATTATTAAATTATCTAAAAAGTGTTAAGCCAAAAACACTCATTCTAAACGGAGACATAATAGACATTTGGCAGTTTAACAAGCGCTATTTCCCAGCAAGCCATATGGCGGTGATTAAGCAAATATTCAGTATGGCTAGTAAGGATACCAAGGTTATTTATATCACAGGTAACCATGATGAAGCCTTGCGTAAATATGCCGACTTTGAAATGGGCAATATTCAATTAACCGATAAGATTGTTTTTGAAATCAATGGCGAAAAGAATTGGGTATTTCATGGGGATGTATTTGATAGAACAACAAAAGGTGGCGCCAAAATAATTGCAAAATTGGGCGGCTATGGTTATGATTTACTTATTCTTATTAATAGTTTGGTGAATTGGAGTTTAAAATTAATGGGTAAAGAAAAAATGAGTTTAAGTAAGAGTGTAAAAAATGGTGTAAAAAAAGCAGTTTCTTGGATTAATAATTTTGAACAAACTGCAGCAGAATTAGCTATAGAAAACAACTATCAATATGTGATTTGTGGTCATATTCATCAGCCACAACAGCGTGTAGTGACTACCGATAAGGGCAGTGTTACCTATTTGAATAGCGGAGATTGGATAGAGAATTTAACTTCTTTAGAGTATTATGATAACGCTTGGACTTTATACCATTATGACCCTAAACAATTTGAAGAAGAAAAGGGAAGCAAGAAAAATAAAATTATCAATTTAAGAGAAGAGTTAAGCGTAATGACCAAGGAAGTGGCATTTCAAGTGTCCATGTAATTTAGTTCATTCATGAAAATATTTTACGCAATACAAGGAACAGGTAATGGCCATATTAGTAGGGCTGAACAGTTGTATCCCTATTTACAAAAACACGGAGAAGTTGATTTTTTTCTGAGTGGTTCCAATGCACAATTACAAACCCCACTACCCATTAAATATAGAAGTAATGGCATTAGCCTTCATTATAAGAATACGGGAGGAATGGATTATGGGAAAATTTCAAAATCCTTAAGTTTTAATATTTATAAAGAAGCCAAGGCCTTACCCGTTGAAAATTACGATGTCATTATTAATGATTTTGAATTTATAACCTCGCTTGCCTGTTCTTTAAAAAAGAAAAAAAGTATTCAGTTTGGTCATCAAGCAAGCTTTCAAAGTAAATTAACACCTAGGGCTAATACCTTTAACCCTATTGGAAATTTAATCCTAGATAAATTTGTAAAAAGTACAGACTACTTGGGCTTGCATTTCGAATCCTACGATAAAAATATTTACAATCCTATTATCAAAGACGAAATTATAAATGCAACACCTATAGATAATGGACATATCACTGTTTATTTACCTCAGTATTCAGTTTCATTTTTAAGCCCTTATTTATTGACTCAGTCAAAATTCAATTTTGAAGTTTTTACAAAAGAAGTTAAACAGGTAACAAAATATAATAATTTAACACTACTTCCTATTGACAATAAAACATTCACTAATAGTTTAATTCAATGTCACGGTATTATAACAGCCGGCGGTTTTGAAACACCAGCAGAGGCCTTGTATTTAAGAAAGAAACTTTTAAGTATTCCAATTTTAAAACACTTCGAACAAGAATGCAATGGGGCTGCAATGAAAAAGTTGGGGGTGACTGTTATTGAAAAAATAGAAAAAAACTTTAATCAAGAATTTACCGAATGGATTCAAGCGGATAATACCATTCAGTTCAAATTAACTCATTCAACAGAAGATATTGTGAATCTATTAATGCAACAAATACCATATAATCAAGTAGCTTAATACCAATTATTAAACTACCTTGTATACTATCTAATAAAAAATATCCAATAAGACATTTAATATAGAATCTAAGGTAACATCACTTAATTTAAACCAATCATTTACACATCATGTATCTTATCCAAAACCAAAACAAAGAAACGGTTGCTTACATTCAAAATATGATGATATTGGATGTAGCCCAAGAAAAAGTAATTGGTATTTTAATTGGAGATTGTTTTTTTGGCAAAAACAATAAAGTAGTGGGCAAGATATTTAATCAAACTGCCTACTTATTAAATGGAGAAATGGTGGGCAAGGTTGAATTGGATAAAAATTTCAAAAATACATCCATTAAAAAAAGTTTAATGGCGCAGGCCTGGGATATTCTCATGAATATTTCTGAGCATACAGGTGCTTGGATAGTAGATACTAAAAAATGGAGCAAGACTGAGCTTATTAAACATTTGGAATAAGCCCATTTAAAAAGTATAAGTTCGCCATGAAATGTATTACTTCACCATACTTCCATAGATAATTCTTTCAATTTTATTGGTTAAATCTCCATGTGAATTAGGTGTATGTTGTGTCATTACGAGTACCACTAAATTGTCTACTGGGTCGGCCCAATAATTCGTACCATAATAACCACCCCCTTTAAATGAACCCTTATTTCTTGAATTTAAACGAGCCGATTTTTCTGAAGTAATAGAAAAGCCTAAACTAAAATCGTCAGTACCAACTTTATAATCCGTTTGGGGACTTATCATAATGGCAGCAGTGCGTGGCGCTATAATTTGTTTACCATTATATTTTCCGCCATTCAATATCATTTGTAAAAAAATTGCATAGTCATAGGCAGTTGAAGATAAACCTGCACCTCCTGAAAAATAAGTTTTAGGCACTAAAGGGTAATTAGGATTTAAATTTCTAAAACTTGGCCCCCATTCTATAATTTGGTTAGCTTCATTTTCTGTATAGACAGTGGGCATTCTATTGCCTTTTGAAGCAGGTACATTAAAATAAGTATCCTTCATACCTAATGGATCAAAAATATTTTTTTGAAAATAATTTTCTAAAGTTGTGCCGCTAACAATTTCAACAATACAGCCTAGCAAGTCGGTATTAAGACCATAGGTAAATTTTTCACCTGGTTGATGCACCAATGGAAGAGAGCCTAGTTTTGTCATTTTATCTAATAAGGATTCTTTAAACTTTCCTAATCCAGAAGGCACACCCGCCTTTGTATAAATAGCGCTCATATTTTTAGAGCCAATATCGGTATAGTCAATACCAGAAGTATGGGTTAATAAATCACGAATGGTAATTTCTCTTTGAGCAGGAATAGTGGTATAACTAGAATCTGCGGTATTAAAATCTTTTAAAACAGTTGGGTTTTTAAAACTTGGAATAAAATCAGAAACATTCTGATCTAAACTTATTTTTCCTTTTTCATAGAGTTGCATAACAGCTAAGCTTGTAATGGCCTTGGTTTGACTCATAATTCTATAAATAGCATTTTCATACATAGGTGTTTTGTTAGCTTCGTTAGCATATCCAAAACCTTTATGATACACAACCTTAT
Source organism: Sediminibacterium sp. (assembly GCA_040380795.1). Taxonomy (GTDB): domain Bacteria; phylum Bacteroidota; class Bacteroidia; order Chitinophagales; family Chitinophagaceae; genus Sediminibacterium. The sequence goes on from JBEIIN010000057.1 coordinate 7,439, forward strand.
TGTCTTTCACTATAATTACAGTGGAACCTACTAGCCAGTGGTTGCTTACATACTTATTGACTTCAGCATCTATCAAGGCTAATTTTGAATAATCAAAACTTGCACTTTTAACTGTTTGATAAGAAAGCACTTGACTAAACGTGTTTAGCGCAAATACAATTGTGATGGCAACTAATAATAATTTTTTAGTCATAGGTGTAAAGTTTTTTGAACTTAAATATTTTGGTGCAAAGTATTTTTCCATAGCGGTAAGTTTATTTGTTTCTTTTTCTTTGCTAATATATGATTTATTTAGGACAGTGAACTTAGCTAATCATTTTTTGGGGGAAACCAGGTTCCAAATTTTGATAAATCGACATTGCCGCCTGTTAAAATAATACCTACTTTTTTTCCTTTGAATAAATGGGCATTACGCATCGCTGCAGCGAAAGGCACCACGCAACTTGGCTCTACAATTATTTTCATTCTTTCATAAATTAATCTAAGCGCTGCAATAATTTCTTCTTCAGAAACTAATAGTATGTCTGTTACATGCTCTTTAATAATAGCCAAGGTTTGCTCGCTAAGTGTGGTTAATAATCCGTCGGCAATGGTATTTATAAAAGGGGCTTTTTCTACTTTACCCGATTGAATACTTAATACTGCATCTGCCGCCCCTTCAGGTTCTCCGCCATATACTTTTAAACCAGGTTTAAAAAAGGCTGCTCCTAAACAAGTACCAGAAAGTAAACCACCACCACCCACGGGCGTAATCACTACATCAAGTGTGGGTACTTCTTCTATTAATTCTTTTACACAAGTAGCTTGACCAGTGATGACACGATAGTCGTCATAAGGATGTATAAATTCAGCGCCCGTTTCAGCTACTATTTTTTCTAAGGCTGCTTCTCTGGCTGCTTGGTTGGATTCACAAATAATTACTTCTGCACCATAACCTCTTACTGCATCTACTTTTACTTGAGGGGATGATTTTGGCATTACTATATAAGCTTTAATACCTAATGTTTTTGCTGCATAGGCCAGGGCTTGTGCGTGATTGCCTGAAGAATGCGTGGCAATTCCATTTTTTAATTGTGCAGGACTTAAACTTAAAGTCGCATTCATGCCCCCTCTAATTTTAAAGGCTCCAATTTTTTGAAAGTTCTCACACTTAAAATAAAAATCAATGCCGGTTAATTCATTGATACTTTTACTAGTAAGTACAGGTGTGCGGTGTATATAAGGTTCAATAGTTTTTGCTGCAAGCTCAACAGCCTCTTTAGTTATTTTCATTAATTTGTTTTCTGCTATGCATTTATTTTTTAGCAAGCTCAATTTAATTAAAATTTAAAACCATTTAGTATTTCCTTTCTAAAGATTTTGTATATTTAAATATTCAAAAATATATCACCGAATAAATTAATACTATGTCTTCTTTGTTAAGTCCTCAACAATTGGCTGCTTATCATAAAGATGGCTATATCATTGTTAAAAACTTTTGTTCTAAACAAGAAGTAGATAAAATGTATTCCACTGCTTTAGAGGATAAGGCTATGGAACAAAATGCCTTGGATTTAAATGATCAAACAGGGAAGAAAACCAGACTTTCTTTATGGTTTACACCAGGTAATGATGTTTTTGGTTATTTAACTAGAAGTGAAAAAATGGTGGATTCGGTGGCTAATTTAATGGATAGCGATGCACCTGTCTGTCATTTTCATTCTAAACTCATGCAAAAAGAACCTAAAGTAGGAGGCGCTTGGGAATGGCATCAGGATTATGGTTACTGGTATAAGAACCAATTTATGTTTCCCGATCAGCTGGTAAGTGTGATGATAGCACTTACGCCTGCCAATAAAGAAAACGGTTGTATTCAAGTGATAAAAGGTTCTCATAAATTGGGCAGGGTAAACCATGGTTTTGCAGGAGAGCAAGTGGGTGCAGACCAAACAATGGTTGATAATGCATTGAAAACCATGGACTTAGTTTATGTTGAAATTGAACCAGGAGATGCCTTGTTCTTTCATAGTAATATTCTGCACCGCTCCGAAGCCAATTTATCCAATAGCCCAAGATGGTCTATTATTTCCTGTTATAGTGCCCAGTCCAATTTAGCCTATAATGAAACTTCAAGCTCCTGGCATACGCCTATTGAAAAAGTACCTAATGAAGCCCTCTTAAATTGGGAATCGAGCTCACTTTCAGCCGCC
>JBEIIN010000058.1:0-9532 GCA_040380795.1 Sediminibacterium sp.
CGGGTGAATTATTAGTGTACACTATTTCTTCTGTTCCCTTCATAATATTAGTAGTAACATCGAGGGCTGCTTTAATTTTATAGTCGATACGTTGTTGCCAACGATCGGCTTGGGCATTGGAGAAATTTGCAAAAATGATTAATGCAAGAATAGATAGAATTGACTTCTTTTTCATTAGGCTGAATTAAGAAGCTAATTTAATCCATAAATTAGAAAAAGTCTAATTAATTATAAGTCGTGAGATATTAATATAGTATTATGAAGCGCAGAAATCTAAAGGAATGTTACTTAAGGTGAAATTAACAGTAATCTACTAGGGCTTACCATCTACCACTATCACAATCTCTCCTTTCACTTGTTTGGAAGAGAAGTGTAGAATTAAGTTGGCTAAAGTGTCGGAGATATTTTCTTCGTATATTTTGGTAAGCTCTCTACTAACAGATGCTTGCCTATCGGCGCCAAAATGAGTGGCAAATAATTCTAATGTTTTAACTAAGCGCATGGGGCTTTCATAAAATATCATAGTACGCTCTTCGTTCGCCAAGGATTCCATTAAAGTTTTTCTACCTTTTTTTAAGGGAATAAAACCTTCGAATATAAAACGAGTGGCAGGTAAACCACTATTCACGAGTGCTGGCACAAAGGCGGTAGCACCAGGTAAACTAGTAATGGCTACTCCAGCTGCCTTACAAGCACGCACTAATAAAAAGGCAGGATCGGAAATACCGGGTGTCCCTGCATCGGTAATTAAAGCAATATTTTTTCCGGCTTGTAATTGTTGTACTAAATGATCCACCACTTTATGCTCATTATGTTGATGATAAGGCGTAAGTGGTTTATGAATTTTATAATGCTGTAATAACTTAGAAGAAGTTCGTGTGTCTTCACATAAAATAAAATCTACTTCTTGAAGTACTTCAATGGCTCTGAAGGTAAAATCTTTTAAATTTCCAATAGGTGTGGGAACAATATATAACATGGAAATAATTAAAAATAATTAATGGCTTCTACTACTTCACAAATTCAATCTCAAAATATTCCATTACTGCATTGGCTAATAATTGCTTACTAGCAGTCTCTGCTATTTCTCTAGCAGCTGCTTCGTTGGCTGCCTCAATTTGTAATGTAATATTTTTTCCAACTCTAACATCTTTTACACCTGTCATACCTAAATTGTGTAGGCCACCTAAAACTGCCTTTCCTTGAGGATCTAATAAATCTTTCAAAGGCATTACTTTAATTTGAACTTGAAATGTCATACGAATTTTATTGAGTGATTGTTTTTCTGTAAAACAAAGATACTAAGCAATAGCCAATAAAGCCAAATGGGATGGCCATCCATTTAAAAAAGTAGGCAGAAATAATGGTTTCTACTGCCACTAAGGCTAAGGGCAGTATTAATTTCTTCTTGCCGCTAAAACTCTTCAAAGCCAGCATGGGCCTATCCATCACCATCAAATAAGAAACGATAATAATATAGCAATACCAAAATGTAGGGTTCAATAATAATTTTGAAAAAATAGTAGTTTGAGACTGCCAATACACTAAAGGAAAGGCCGCTGTTAATATACCTATCATGGGAATAGGTACTCCTTTAAAATAAGTAGTTTGGTCTGGGTCGATATTGAATTTAGCTAAACGGTAGGCCCCTGCTAAGGCAATAATAAAGGCAGGTACCATCATGAGTGTAGTATGTGATAAGGCATTAATATCGGTGGCAAGCGATAGTCTTAAAAATTGAAAAACTATAAAGGATGGGGCCACTCCAAAACTAACTACATCTGCAAGTGAATCGAGTTGCTTACCTAATTCAGAATTTACTTTTAATAAACGAGCCACAAATCCATCAAAAAAATCAACCAGGGCTGCAAGTCCTATAAACATACTCGCATAATAAATTTGCTCTGGAATTTCAATGACCATATCCCCTGTTTCATCTAAGCTGGCCATCGTGCCCGATTGGAAAGTAACCAGAATAGCCAGGCAACCAAAAAATAAATTAAGCAGTGTAAATAAATTAGGGATCTGTTTTTTCATTTTTATTTTTTACTGCTTTTAACTCTTCGCATCAAGGCTTCAATTTCTTCAGCTTTAATAGGTATATTTTTCATTAAATCCTGGTTACCCGTTTTGGTAATCCAAAAATTATTTTCAATACGCACGCCCATTTTTTCTTCTTTAATATAAATACCTGGCTCTACCGTAAATACCATACCTGCTGTAATTGGCGCTGTTCTAGTGCCTAAGTCATGCACATCTATTCCTAAATGATGCGATATACCATGGTATAAATATTTTCTATAGGCTCTGTTTTCAGCATCTTCATTTTTAATATCTGATTTACTAAGCAAACCAATTTTTAAAAATTGCTTACTCGCCTCCTCTCCTACTTTATCGGTATAATTTAAAATACTAATGCCTGGTTTTAAAATAGACTTTGCATAATCATGCAAATGCAAACAAGCATTGTATACTTCTTTCTGTCTTTTGGTAAACTTACCATTCACAGGCACTGTTCTGGTTAAATCGGCACAGTAACCGCCATACTCTGCGCCAAAATCCATTAATATTAATTCGCCATCCTTACAAACATTGTTATTACTTGTATAATGTAAGGTTCTTGCATTATCACCTCTCGCTATAATACTATGGTAAGCAACACCCGTGGCACGTTGACTCAAAAAAGAATGAAAAATTTCTGCTTCAATTTCATATTCCTTCACACCTGGTTGAATGAATTGCAACAATCTTCTAAAAGCTACTTCCGTGATATCAATAGCTTTTTGAATGACTTGCACTTCTTCTTTGGTTTTCACTGCACGTAATTCTTTCATAATGGTAGCAGCTCTGCAAAATGTATGTAGAGGATACCTTGCTTTCATCTCATCAATAAAACGGTATTCACTGGTTCTTAATAAAGTATTCTTTCTATCGTTTTCATTAGAGTCTAAATAAATGGCGTCCGCTAAATGCACCCATTGTTGTAAGATACCATCTAATACATCTACCCATACAATTGTTTTAAAACCAGAAATAGTTTTGGCTTCATTGGCTCTTAATCTTTTACCATCCCAAATTTCTTTTAACTCCTGTGGCCTTACTAGTACTAATACTTCTCTATATTTTGGATCGGGATTGTCTGGAAATAAAATAACCATGGAACCCTCTTGTTCAATACCAGATAACCAATATAATTCAGTGTTTTGTTTAAAGTCATGCAAGGCATCTCCATTTAAAGGATATTCATCATTGCTAACAAAAATGGCAATACTGTTTTTTTGCATTTTGGAAACAAAACGCTTTCTATTTTGAGTAAATATTTGAGGATCTAAGGGCGTATATTTCATAATAAAACTCTTTATTGATAACTAAGGGCAAGTTAATTAAAAAATGAATCCTTTAGGCGATCTTACCCCAGCCAATTTTACTTTTTTGACTAATTAAAAACCGCCTAATCATAGCATTTTCAGGCAATTGAAGCGTTGGATCCTTTTCACATAGCGCAAAAGCCGCTACTCTTGCTTCTTCTAATGCTAGTTTATCATTTATAATGTTCGCTAATTTAAAGTTCAAAGCACCGCTTTGTCTTGTACCATCAATATCTCCTGGGCCTCTCAATTCTAAATCCTTTTCGGCAATTAAAAAACCATCATTGGTATTGCACATTATTTTTAATCTTTCCTTCGCTTCTCTTCCTGCTTTCACACTACTTAATAAAATACAATAACTCTGTTCTTTACCTCTACCCACCCTGCCTCTTAATTGATGCAATTGTGATAAACCAAATTTCTCCGCACTCTCTATCACCATCACCGATGCATTGGGCACATTCACCCCTACTTCAATCACAGTGGTACCCACTAATATTTGTGTATCGCCCGTTTTAAATCGGTGCATATTGGTTTCTTTTTCTACACTGCTTTGTCTTCCGTGCACCATGCTAATTTTATAAGTAGGTTCAGGGAAAAAACTTTTTACTTGTTCATAGCCCTGCATTAAATCTTCAAAACTTAATTTTTCACTTTCTTCAATTAAGGGGTATACATAATAGGCCTGTCTCCCTTTAATAATTTCAGTTTTTACAAAGTCCATTACACTGGCTCTTGAAGTTTCATAACGGTGTACCGTTTTAATGGGCTGTCTGCCCGGAGGTAGTTCATCCATCACACTATAATCTAAATCTCCAAAAGCTGTCATGGCTAATGTTCTTGGAATAGGTGTTGCTGTCATGACTAATACATGTGGTGGAATCGTTGATTTTTTCCAAAGCCTCGCTCTTTGCGCCACACCAAATCGGTGTTGCTCATCTATCACCGCTAAGCCTAAATTTTTAAACTGAACTACATCTTCAATAATGGCATGGGTACCCACTACAAAATGTATATCATCTTCCAATAACCCTTTTAATATTCTTCTTCGCTCTCCAATTTTAGTACTACCTGTTAACAGTGCAATTTCAATGGGCATATCTTTTAACAAGGCTGATAAACTTTCATAATGTTGACTGGCTAAAATTTCGGTAGGCGCCATTAAACAACTTTGAAAACCATTGTCAGCGGCAATTAACATAGCAAGTAAAGCAATCATGGTTTTTCCGCTACCTACATCCCCTTGCAAGAGTCTGTTCATTTGATACCCCTTGCCCACATCCTGTCTAATTTCTTTGATGACTCTTTTTTGTGCACCCGTTAATTCAAAAGGCAAATGTTTATTATAAAAAGTATTAAAGTAGTTGCCTACTTTTTCAAACAATTGCCCCTTGCTATTTTTATGTCTATCAATTTTTATTAAATTCAACCTTACTTGCGCCATAAATAATTCTTCAAAAATTAATCGGTCTACGGCTTCTTTATAATGCGCCCCGGATGTGGGAAAATGTATTTGTCTATAGGCCTCCATCTACCCATTCTACTTTCTAATAATTGACTGGGTAAATTTTCGGGAACATCTCTATCACTTATTTGTTGAAATAAGGTTTGTGTGAGTTTTCCAATTTGTTTGGCATTGAGTCCTCGGGCCTTTAATTTCTCCGTACTAGAATACACGGGCTCTAATAAAGATTTTTGCGCCATCGTAGTTGCCACATATGGTTCAATTTCAGGATGCACCATTTGTGCTTTACCATTAAAAAAACTAACCCTTCCAAAAACTAAGTAAGCCTGGCCTTCCAGAATGTTTTTTTGCACCCAAGTAATACCTTGAAACCAGGCCAGTTCAATGGTACCCGTCTCGTCCTTCAATTGAGTCACCAAACGTTTCGACCTTTTCACCCCAATAATGTCTATGCCCTGTAAGACCCCTTTTATTTGAATAAAATCCATATCGGGGGTGATGGAAGCAATGGTACCTACCTTGGTTTTATCAATATGGCGATGCGGAAAATGGTGCAGTAGGTCGTTAAAAGTGAATAAACTCAGCTCTTTTTTAAGCATATCAGCCCTTAAAGGGCCCACCCCTTTTAGGTATTCAATGGGGCTAGATAAAAGAGAAACTGTTGACAAACTGAATATTTTTAAATTCTGTACAAATATCCCAAAAAGATGGCAAAAAATGGGTTCCTGATTCATTATCTTCGCAGTTCTATGAAAAAGGAAATTGTATTAAGCGGAATTAGGCCTACAGGCTTCTTGCACCTAGGCAATTATTTTGGCGCCATGCGTAATTATGTACGTATGCAAGACGAATATAACTGTTATTTTTTCGTAGCCAACTGGCATAGCTTAACCACCCATCCCGATACTAAAACTTTAAAAGAAAGTGTACTCAGAGTCGTAGCTGAAAATATTGCTTGTGGACTTGACCCAGAGAAAGTGTCTTTGTATGTTCAAAGCGATGTGCCGGAAATTGCAGAATTGTATTTGTATTTAAATATGTTAGCGTATAAAGGGGAATTAGAGAAGACCACTTCTTTTAAAGATAAAGTGCGCATGCAACCAGAGAATGTAAATGCAGGACTTCTTACCTACCCTGTTCTGCAAGCAGCCGATATATTAATACACCGAGCAGTGAAAGTGCCCGTAGGCAAGGACCAAGAACAAAATTTAGAAATGGCCCGCAATTTTGCGGAGCGTTTTAATTACAGATACGGTGAAACCTTTCCTTTACCTTATGCTTTCAATTATAATAGTGAGCTGGTAAAAATATTAGGCCTTGATGGAAATGGTAAAATGAGTAAGAGCGAAAATCAGAACACTACTTTGTTTTTAGCAGATGAAGATGAGGCTATCCATAATAAAATTAAAAAAGCTAAAACCGACCAAGGGCCCCTTACACCGAATTCAGTGAAGCCCGATTATATTGAGAATTTATTTACCTTAATGAAGTTGGTGAGTGACAATGATACAGTACAAAAATTTGAAGACGATTTCAATAATAGCAGTGAAGGGAATTGTATCATAAGATATGGAGATATGAAAAAGCAATTGGCGGAGGATATGGTTAGGTTTATTCAACCTATTCGTAATCAGGCCATTGATTTACAAAACAACAAAGACTTACTTATAAAGATCATTAGACAGGGTGCAGATAAAGCCAGAGCAAGCGCATCAGATACCTTGTCGATTGTAAGAAAGGCCGTTGGGATGGATTATTAAACAAGACGAATTAATTATTAACAAAGATAAGATAGTACTAAACTATTTTGTATTTTCACGACCATGGCAAAAGCTAAAAAACCAAAACACGTTGCAGTTGCAGGAAACATTGGAGCAGGTAAAACTACCTTAACCGAAATGTTAAGCAAGCATTATCGTTGGATACCTCAATTTGAGGATGTAGACCACAACCCCTACTTGATGGATTTTTATGACGACATGACGCGTTGGAGTTTTAATTTGCAAATTTATTTTTTACATGGCCGCTTGAACCAAATTTTAGAAATTCAAAGAGGAACTGAAACGGTGATTCAAGATAGAACCATTTATGAAGATGCTAATATTTTTGCGCCCAACTTACATGAGATGGGACTTATGAGCAAAAGAGATTTTGACAACTATTTTAAATTTTTTAGTACTATTAAAACAATGGTACAACCTCCGGACTTACTCATTTACTTAAAAGCCTCTGTACCTACCTTGGTTTCTCAAATTCAAAAAAGAGGTAGAGAGTATGAAGAAAATATTCGTTTAGATTATTTAAAAAAATTAAACGAGTACTATAATAAATGGGTAGATGGTTATAAAGAAGGTCCTGTATTAATTATCGACTGCGATAAAAATAAATTCGGCGAATCGGAAGAAGATTTAGGCGAAATTATAAGTAAGGTGGACGGCATGTTGTATGGACTTTTTTAAATAGCTCGTTTAAAAATTATTTTACTGGTATGAACAATATTACCCTTTCCCAATTAGAAGAAATAAAGTCTATTGTAGGGGCTACTTACTTTTTTACAGACGAAGAAAGCTTTGCCAAATACGGCAGCGATGAAACAGAAAAATTGCATTACGCACCACAGGTAGTCGTAAAGCCAAGAACTGCAGAAGAAATTTCAAAATTATTAATACTTTGTAACCAACATTTAATTCATGTCACACCAAGGGGTGCTGGCACTGGACTTACAGGTGGTGCCCTACCTCATTTAGGCGGCTTGGTTATTTCTATGGAGCGTTTTAATTCCATTTTAGAAATTGATGAAAGAAATTTACAAGTCACTACCGAACCTGGAGTCATCACTGAAGTTTTACAAAATACAGTTAAAGAAAAAGGCTTGTTCTATCCTCCCGATCCAGCCAGTAAAGGATCTTGTTTTATTGGTGGTAATATTTCAGAAAATTCTGGAGGACCTAAGGCGGTAAAGTATGGTGTAGTAAAAGACTATGTTTTAAACTTAGAAATAGTTTTACCTACTGGTGAAATTATATGGACAGGTTCCAATGTGTTGAAAAATGCAACCGGTTATAATTTAACGCAGTTAATTGTAGGCAGCGAGGGCACTTTGGGTATTGTTACCAAAATTGTTTTAAGATTAATTCCGCATCCAAAATTTGATTTATTAATGCTTGCTCCTTTTAATAGTGTAGAAAAAGCGAGCGAAGCAGTGAGTGCCATATTTAGAGCAGGCATTACGCCAAGTGCCATGGAGCTTATGGAAATTGAATCTATTAAATTAGCTAGCAAATTATGTGAAAGCACAGCCATTCCAATTACCGAAGGCTTAGAAGCACATTTAATTATTGAAGTAGATGGCAATGACCTAGATGTATTGATGAAGGACATGGAAGCCATTGCTGAAGTATTAGCGAATTTCGAAGTGGGTGAATTATATTTTGCCGATGATGCCCAACAAAAAAATGAACTTTGGAAAATTCGCAGAAAGGCAAGTGAAGCCTCTGTAGCAGCAGGTTATACGATTGAAGAAGATACAGTAGTACCTAGGGCTGAACTGCCCCGTTTAATTAAAGGTGTTAGAGCATTGGCCCTTGACAATGGATTTAAAGTAGTTTCTTATGGTCATGCAGGAGATGGTAATTTGCATATCAGAATAAACCATCCTAAGTACAAAAAAAGTTATGAAAATGAGGAGATACAAACCATCCTTACTAAAGTTTTTGAATTGGTAAAATCTCTAGGAGGTACTATTAGTGGAGAACATGGTATTGGACTGATTCAAAAATCTTTTATGCCAGTGGTATTTGATCCTATAAGTATGGAATTAATGAAAGGCATTAAAAAAGTGTTCGATCCGAATCATATTTTAAATGCAGGTAAAATATTTGATTCTAAATAATGAATAAGAAATTTATATACCTGATCCTGATTGCTTTGAGCAATAGTATGATAGCGAATGCACAAAATGTCGTGAAGACGATACCGTCTATGAATGTAAACCCAATTTTTATTGGAGGTAATTTAGTGATTGGTGGTGGTGCCGGTTCATTTCAACTTGGACTCAATCCCGAAATGTATAAGCGTGTCAACGATTATGTGGATATTGGTGCTGCTACAAATTTGTTTTTTCAAACTTTTAATCCAACAATTAGCAATGGGCTACCTGGCGTATCGTCTAGAAGTTTCCAATTAGGTGCTGGTGCATTTACAAGGATCTGGCCACTTGAAAAGTTTTTCATACAAATACAACCAGAATACAATTATACTTGGAGCAGGTTCAAAGACAGGGGCACAGAAGGTGTGAATGCTGGTGCATCAAGAAGTATACGTTTTGGAGCAGAGAGTCTGTTGGCAGGTATTGGATATGGAACAAGATCGGAAAATGGAATGACTTATTTTAGTGTCATGATTGATTTATTAAAAAATCCAAACTCCCCTTACAGAGATGGTTTCAACAGAGCGGACCCAATTATTAGAGCGGGTTTTGCGTTCTCTCTTCTAAACACTAAGAAAAAGCAGCCTTAATTTCATCCAGTGTGGTACAAACATGCAGACGATACCTACTTCGTTCGTATAAAAAATCTTCCTCTTCCATTTTATTGATCATAGCCACCAAAGGATCATAAAATCCCTCAAAATTATATAGCACTATTTTTTTATCATGAATGCTTAAATTATTCCAAACGAGCATTTCAAAAAGTTCATC
>JBEIIN010000059.1:0-9449 GCA_040380795.1 Sediminibacterium sp.
AACCATGACGGCCAGATGGCCCAAGGCGAAACTCATTACCAATGACGAGATTGCTGCAGGGCAAGTGATTGTTGGATTTTCTAGTTATGGCCAAGCAAGCTATGAAACTGCCTATAATAGTGGACTAGGGAGCAATGGGCTTACCAGTGCAAGGCATGATGTTTTAGAACATGCTTATGCAAAAAAGTATCCTGAAACTTTTGAACCAAGGTTAAAAGAGGAAGTGGTTTATATTGGAAAAAATAAAATGACCGATACATTAGATATACCTGGTTTTGGCGCTATTAGTATTGGTAAATTATTATTAAGCCCCACGCGTACTTATGCACCACTAGTGAAAGCTATACTGGATAAGCATTTTGAGGCAGTGAAAGGAATGATACATTGTAGTGGAGGTGGACAAACAAAATGTATGAAGTATTTACCTAGCCCAATGCGTATTGTAAAAGATAATTTTTTAGAAGTACCTCCTATCTTTAATTTGATTCAAGAAAATTCTGGAGCGAACGCTAAAGAAATGTATCAGGTGTTTAATATGGGGCATCGTTTAGAAATTTTTACCGATGAAAAATCGGCAATGGATTTAATTGCGTTGGCAAAGACTTTTCATATTGAAGCGCAAATTATTGGTAGGGTGGAAGCATCTACTCAAAAAGAGTTAATTTTAAAAGGTAGTTTTGGAACAGAAATTTTTAGCTATTAATTTTACACTTACAAACTAAGATATGAGCGAAATAGTAGTGCAATTAGAAAATGTAAATATTTATCAAAGTGGGAATCTCATTTTGCAAGATGTGAATTTTACGGTTCAAAAAGGAGAGTTTGTGTATTTAGTAGGTAAGACAGGTACGGGAAAAAGTAGTTTATTGAAATCATTATATGGAGAAGTAAGTATTACTGAAGGAAAAGGAATGGTGGTAGGCTATGATTTAAAAGATATGGATTGGAAAAAGCTTCCTTTTTTAAGAAGGAATTTAGGAGTTGTTTTTCAGGACTTTCAATTATTAACTGATAGAAATGTACACGAGAATTTGCGTTTTGTACTAAAAGCTACAGGTTGGGAAGATGAAAGGTTGGTGGAACGAAAAATAGAAGATGTACTGGCTAAGGTAGGGCTTCAAAATAAAGGCTTTAAAATGACCTATGAGATGAGTGGTGGCGAGCAACAAAGAGTGGATATTGCCAGGGCTTTATTAAACTCCCCTAAATTGATATTAGCAGACGAGCCAACAGGTAGTTTAGACCCTGAAACCAGCGATGAAATCATGCAATTATTATTCCAAATAGCCAAGGACGACGGAACCGCTATCGTTATGGCAACACACGACTTTATGGTCGTTAATAAGTTCCCTGCAAGAACACTTACTACCCTTGGAGGTAGGCTAATTCCACAGGTTTAATTTTTCTCCACTAATTGTACACAAAACAACATTTAGGCCTTGATTTCTTGGCAGTTTTTCTTATGTTCGCAGACATAAAATAGAAGATAACAAGTGAGACTAAAGTCATTAGAAATCAAAGGGTTCAAGAGCTTTGCTGACAAAACAATTGTAAGTTTTGATGAGGGAATTACGGGCATTATCGGGCCAAATGGTTGTGGTAAAAGTAATATCATTGATAGCATAAGATGGGTAATAGGAGAACAGAAAATTTCAGCTTTAAGAAGTGAGAATTTAGATTCTTTAGTTTTTAACGGAAGTAAAACTAGATCGGCAAGTAGTATGGCAGAAGTGAGCCTTACTTTTGAAAATACTAAAAATTTATTACCTACCGAGTTTAGCACCATCACCGTTACGCGTCGCTTTTATAAAAACGGGGAGAGTGAATACCGTTTAAATGATGTGGCTTGTCGTTTGAAAGACATCCATAATTTATTTTTAGATACAGGAGTTAGTACCGATAGTTATGCCATTATCGAATTAGGTATGGTGGATGATATCATTAAAGATAAAGACAATAGTCGTCGTAGAATGTTAGAACAAGCGGCGGGTATCACCATTTACAAAACAAGAAAGAAAGAAGCGAAGAATAAATTAGATGCGACTGAACAAGATCTAGCCCGTATTGAAGATTTATTATTTGAAATTAATAATCAGTTAAAAACTTTAGAGAACCAAGCTAAAAAAGCAGAAAAGTATTTTGAAATCAAAAAAGATTACAAAGATACTGCCATTGAGCTTGCTAAGGCATCTTTAGAGGGTTTTAATATTAGCTATAAAGAGTTAAACGAACAACAAGAAGCTGAAACAGATAAGAAATTTCAATTAGAAGCTGCTATTGCATTGGAAGAAGCTGCTTTAGAACAGGAGCGTGTAGTCTTTATTGAAAAAGAGAAAGGCTTGCAGGCAATGCAGCATCAGTTCAACGATAGCTTATCTACGCTTCGAACCAAAGAGAACGATAAAAATTTAGCGGCTCAACGTTTAGATTATCTAAATGATAAAGAAGCTTCTTTACAAGAGTTTTTATTAAAAGCGGAAGGACAATTAAAAACCATTGGCGATTCTATCGAGTATACTAAGTTGCAAGTAGTAGAGGAAGAAAAAATATACCAAAACTTTAAATCAAGAGTTGATCAATCTCAAACAGCTTTAACTGATAAAAGAGATTCCTTCGATAGTCAGAGATCAATCTTAGATAATTTACGTCAGTCTTATCAGCAAATTCAAAGAAATCAATTCGATGCGGAAAAGAAAGTAGCCGTATCAGATACTTCTATTCAAAACGTACAAAGATCTCATCAACAATTAGAGGAAGAGCAAAATCATAGAGTAGGACAAATTGCTGATATCAGTTCTCAGTTAACTACCAAGGAAGCTGACTTAGAAAGCAACAAAGCGAATTTAGCTGCCTTACAAATTCAACATGATAACGCAAGAGCAAGTATTTTTGAAACCCAGGAGCAATTAGAAATTCTAAGATCAGAACTAGCAGAACAAACTAGAAAATTAGATGCAAAAAAGAACGAATACGATTTATTAAAGAGCTTGGTAGATTCAATGGAAGGTTATCCGGAGAGTGTTAAGTTCTTACATAAAAATACAGGCTGGAATCATCAAGCGCCTATTTTATCAGATATTTTATATGTACAAGAAGCCTACCGTGCAGCGGTCGAGAATGTACTTGAGCCTTATTTAAACTACTATGTAGTCAACGATTTAAAAGAGGGTATGCAGGCTGTGCAATTATTGGATGATAATAAAAAAGGCAAGGCCAACTTCTTCTTATTGGATCAATTAAATGGGGCTTCGGCAAATGCAGCACCAGCTAATACCATTACAGCTTTATCCGTTATTGAAATAGATAGTAAGTATAGCGCTTTGGCAAATCATTTATTAGGTAATGTATTTATTGCTGAAAATGAACAAGCCTTGTCGGGCGATTATGCTGGCATTATCTTAGAAAAAACGGGTAAGTATGTAAGAGGTAAGTATACTTTAACAGGAGGTAGTGTTGGTTTATTTGAAGGAAAGAAAATTGGTCGTGCTAAGAACTTAGAAAAACTATTGGAAGATATTCAAGCCCAAGAAAAAGTAGTCAACGATTTAAAAGCCATTATTCAAACACAACATAATTCTGTATTACAGTTTAATGATCTTTTAAAAGAAAATGAAATTCGTTCTACAGAGCAGGCCGTGAATACTTTAATTAATGAGGTTTTTGCGAATAAGAATAGATTAGAGAACTTACAATTAGCGCAGTCTGCTGCTATTATTAAGTTAAAAGAGTTTGAAGATAAGATTACGGAAGAGCATACAGCTATTGCCGATACAAGAATAGCGCTGGAAGCGTTGAATTTATCATTACAAGAAACTCAGTCTAATTTAAATGATGTGGAATTGGCTTATCAAGCAGCTGAGCAAGCCTATCATTTAGCTTCTGGCGAGTTCAATGAAATGAACTTACAATTATCCAAGCAGTATAGTAAAATTGAGGCATTACAACAAGAAGTGGTCTTTAAGGAAAATCAATTAAATGATTTACATGTACAAATTCAAACCAATAGTGTTCAATTAACAGAAGCAAGTGCTGCCATTGTGGATAGCCGAGCTGAATTAGCGCAATTGGAAGAAGACTTGGTTAAGTTATTAAAGACCAAGGAGGAAGAAGAGTCAACATTAAACGAAGCTGATCAGGCCTATTATAATTTAAGAAATAACTTACAAGAGAAAGAGAGTGCCTTAAGAATGCAGATTAAGTCTAAAGAATTAATTGATCAATTAATTAATGAAATCAAAGACCAACTTAATAATTTAAAATTACAGTTGTCTGGCATGAAAGAAAGATTAAATGTAGAGTTTAAAGTTGAATTAGAAGAAATCTTAGACGAAGGTAGAGCTACTGAAATTTCTTTAGAAGAATTACAAGCCAGCGCCGATAGAATGAAAAAGCGTTTGGAGAATATGGGTGAAGTGAATCCTACAGCCATTGAAGCCTATACTGAAATGAAGAAGCGTTATGATTTCATCTTAGAACAAAAAAATGACTTAGTAACAGCTAAAGAAAGTTTAATGCTTACTATTCAAGAAGTAGAAGCGACAGCCAATAAAGCCTTCTTAGAAACTTATAATCAAGCTAGAGAAAACTTCCAAAAGGTGTTTAAAGCCTTGTTTACAGAAGAGGACTCTTGTGACTTAATATTAGTAGATCCAGAAAACTTAGCCGATACTGCAGTGGAAATTGTAGCTCGACCTAAGGGTAAGAAACCTTCATCTATTAGTCAATTAAGTGGAGGAGAGAGGACCTTAACAGCCACTGCTATGTTGTTTGCCATTTATTTAATTAAGCCAGCTCCATTCTGTATTTTGGATGAGGTAGATGCGCCATTAGATGATGCCAACGTAGGTAAGTTTACACAAATGATTCAGAAATTTAGCGATAAATCTCAATTCATTATTGTTACGCACAATAAGCAAACCATGAGTGCTGTGGATGTGATATATGGTGTGACCATGCAGGAACCTGGTGTAAGTAAACTAGTTCCTGTTGACTTTAGAAGTTTAAGTAACTAATATATTTTATAAATTCGCTTTAAGAGTCCTTGGTAGTAATACTAGGGGCTCTTTTAATTTAGAACCTTTTTTGAATGATTAAGTCTGCTATCATATTATTTCTTACCTGTTTTTTGTTATACTTACCTTTTAGTAGGGTACCAGATTATTTCGATAGTGAAACAGCGCCTGGTATTATTATAAAGGAGGGTGTCGGGCCTGGGACTAAGATTATCGCACAATATTCTGAATATGGCAAAGACTATAAGATTGAATTAGATAGCGCGGAGTACGCTGCTAAAATAGGAGAGAAGCTGGAACTAATCTATGAATTAAGCGACCCTCAAAAAGCGGTGGTGAATAAATTCTGGGGCTATTGGTTAATTCCTATTGAATTGGCTTGGTCTTTTGGAGGATTTGCTGCACTACTTGCTATTGCCTATGCCACTACGCATAAGCCAGATCCGTCTGCCATCGCCGAACAGTTAAAGGGCAAGGAAGCGCCAAAGAAAAAATATCAATAACGTTAAATGAAACTTGAAAAAATATTGAATAAAGAATAAATGCTATATCGAACGAACTTTGTGAGCGAAGCGATCAGAGAGTGAGATATAGACGTTTATTCTATGAAACATTTTTTCAAATAAATTTTGAAAGAAATATTTTATCTCTTAAGGAGACGTTTAATCTCTTTGTCGACATCGCGCGATTTAATAGTCTCACGCTTATCAAATTCTTTTTTACCCTTACCTACACCAATTTCAACTTTAGCAAAACGCTTTTCATTAAAAAATATACGCAAGGGGATAATAGAGTATCCTTTTTCTTTGACCTTGGTTTCTAATTTTTCTAATTCTCTTTTTTGCAATAATAATTTACGATCATGCACTTCAATATGGTTGTTGGCATTGCCATGGGTGTAGGCATTAATGAATAAACCACGCACCCATAATTCCCCTTTATCAAACATGCAGAAGGAGTCATTGAAACTTACCTTACCTTCTCTAATGGATTTTACCTCTGTACCTAACAATACAATGCCAGCCTCATATTTGTCTTCTATGTGGTAATTGAAATAGGCCTGCCTATTATTCAACTCTTTTACTTGTACTGGTTTCGCTTTGGCCATAAAAAATCCCGGAACTGATATAGTCCCGGGAAACAAAAATAGGATTAAATATTGACTTCCTAAATGGATTCTAATAAGCTTAGTGCTTAAATAAGTAAGCCACTTCGGATAATTTATTTTTTAAGTCTTTTCTATCTACGATAAAGTCTAAAAAGCCATGTTCTAATAAAAATTCACTGCGTTGAAATCCTGCGGGTAAATCTTTTTTAATGGTCTCCTTGATGACACGCGGGCCTGCAAAACCAATTAAAGCGCCAGGCTCTGCAATATTAATATCACCTAGCATACCAAAGCTTGCAGAAATACCACCAAAGGTAGGGTCGGTTAACATAGATATAAAAGGAAGTTTGGCATCACTTAGTTGAGAAAGCTTACCGCTGGTTTTGGCCAATTGCATTAAGCTAAAGGCACTTTCCATCATACGCGCACCACCACTTTTACTAATGACTAAATAGGGTAGTCTATGTTCTATACAATAGTCCACTGCTCTACTAAATTTTTCTCCCATAACACTGCCTAATGAACCTCCAATAAATTCAAAGTCCATACAAGCCACTACCATTGCTTCTCCATTAATTTTACCTACTGCGACACGCATAGAATCCTTTAAATCGGTTTTAGCGTGAATTTCGTCTAGTCTTTTTTGATAATTTTTTAAGTCGGTAAAGTTTAAGGCGTCTTTACTTTTGATATTATCAAAAAGTTCTGTGCATTGCGCTTCGTCAAATAAAATATCAAAATACTCATCACTTCCAATACGATGATGAAAATTACATTTAGAACAAATGAATAAGCTTTCTTTTAATTCAGAACTGGTGCAAATATGATTACAAGATGGGCACTTAGTCCAAAGTCCTTCCGGCGTTTCTTTTTTATCAGCAGTAGAAGTGGTAATGCCCTTTCTAATTCTTTTAAACCATCTTGATTTACTAGCTTCAGAGGCAGCCGTTTCTTCCCCCGTTAAGTTTACTTCAATGTCTTCTTCTCTATTTTTCATAGTTAAGCAATCGTTTTAGTCCTATATGAAGTTATAAAAAAATAAACAGCCACCCATTTTATTAAATAGGCAGCTGTGTTAAAATTTTGTTTAAGCGTTTCTATTTATGCAGTTTAAATCATCAAAAGCCACTTCTAATCTTTTAACAAAAGATTCTTCGCCTTTTCTTAACCAAACTCTAGGGTCGTAATACTTCTTATTAGGCTTGTCAGCTCCCTCAGGGTTGCCTAATTGTGCTTGTAAGAAAGCCTCATTCTTTTTGTAATATTCTAAAACGCCTTCCCAGAAAGCCCATTGTAAATCGGTGTCTAAATTCATTTTAATAGCACCATATCCAATCGCTTCTCTAATTTGATTTTGTGGTGAACCCGATCCGCCATGAAATACAAAGTACACAGGCTTTTCTGCAGTGTTTAATTTTTTCTGTATATGCACTTGGCTATTATTTAAAATGTCTGGTCTTAATTCAACATTGCCTGGTTTGTATACACCATGCACGTTTCCAAAAGCAGCAGCTACCGTAAATAAATTACCTACTTTACTTAATTCAGTATAGGCGTACTCAACGTGTTCTGGTTGCGTATATAATTTATCATTATCTACATTGCTATTATCAACCCCATCTTCTTCACCACCTGTTACACCTAATTCAATTTCAATGCTCATTCCAAGAGGTGCCATTCTTTTGTAAAATTCAACTGAAGTTTGTATGTTCTCTTCTAAACTTTCTTCAGATAAATCCAACATATGAGAACTGAATAAAGGTTGACCTTTTTCTTTTTTATATTGTTCGCCTGCATCAATTAAGGCACTAATCCATGGTAACCATTTTTTAGAAGCGTGGTCGGTATGTAAAATAACAGGCACATTGTAAAACTTGGCTACTTGGTGCACATGTAAAGCGCCTGCAATAGCTCCTTGAATATTGGCTTGTAAATTATCGTTGGGCATTCCTTTACCTGCTATAAATTGGGCGCCTCCATTAGAAAATTGAATAATGATAGGAGAGTTCACTTTAGCGGCTGTTTCAATAGCTGCATTGATTGTATCGGTTCCAGTGGTATTGACTGCTGGTATTGCAAATTGATTGGCTTTTGCATCATTGTATAATGTCTCTAGTTCCTTGCCAAATAAAACCCCTGCTCTGTACTTGCTCATAGTTTATTTATTGAGTGGCAAATATACAATTTATGGCCCAAACCTATGTTAGCCAAAGCCTTCGTTTTAGGGTAAAATAATCCACAAAAAAGGGAAGAATACACAGACTTTTAACTGAAAATCAATGTATTAAAGAAAACCTTTACTTTTCATCCATTCATCATTATAAACCTTGCCTACATACCTACTGCCATGGTCGTGTAAAATACAAACCACCAGGTCGGAACTTTTTAATTTATCCTTTAATTGAAGTAATCCTAAAATGCAAGAACCTGCACTGTAACCGCAGAATAAACCTTCTTCTTTAGCCAAACGTCTCGTCATCAAAGCACCTTCTTTATCGGCTACTTGTTCAAAATGATTTATAAGAGACATATCATAATTGGCAGGAATAAAATCTTCGCCAAAGCCCTCTGCAATATAGGGTTGAACATAAGAATGATCTTCGATACCAGTTTGAAAATAATGAGTAAGTAGTGATCCAATGGGGTCAATGGCCCATACTTGAATATTCGGATTTTTTTCTTTTAAATATTTTGCTGTTCCGGTGATAGTACCGCCTGTACCAACAGTACAAACTAAATGGGTAATTTTTCCTTCAGTTTGATCCCAAATTTCTGGCCCAGTGCTTTCATAGTGCGCCTGGCGATTCGCTAAATTATCATATTGATTAAAGAAAAAAGAATTCGGTGTTTCAGCAGCAATTTTTCTAGCTACTGAATAATAACTTTTTGGGTCCTCGGGAGCCACATTGGTAGGGCATACAATTACTTCAGCACCCACTGCTCTTAATATATCCATCTTTTCTTTACTCTGCTTATCGGTGGTGGTGAATATGCATTTATAGCCTTTCACAATGGCTACTAATGCAAGTCCCATTCCAGTGTTGCCACTGGTACATTCAATAATAGTGCCACCTGGTTTTAGTTTTCCTTCGGCTTCCGCTACTTCTACCATTTTCAACGCCATTCTATCTTTAATAGAATTGCCAGGGTTAAAATAATCCACTTTAGCAAGTACGGTGGCAGGAATGTCGCTCGTTATTTTATTTAAACGAATGAGTGGAGTATTGCCAATAGTTTCTAAAATATTATTTAACCACATGTATTTTTCACTTTATTGATAAAGTAAAAATAAACTAATTAATAAGAAAAAGAGAATAAAGAAATGCAGA
>JBEIIN010000060.1:0-9444 GCA_040380795.1 Sediminibacterium sp.
AATCTTCCCCTGGTCATTGGCCTTGGTAATACTTTCCATGAGTTGTGTGGTGGTCACACCATAAGGAACGTCTTTAATAACTAAAGTTTTCTTATCAAACTCTTCAATATGTGCTCTTACTCTTACTTTGCTACCTCTTCTTCCATCATTATAATTACTAGCATCAATCATACCCCCTGTTTGAAAATCGGGCAATAACTGAAACTTCTTTCCTCTTAAATGTTTTATGGCAGCATCGGTAAGCTCTATAAAATTATGTGGTAAGATTTTAGTGGATAAACCCACTGCAATACCATCGGCTCCTTGTGCTAATAATAAAGGAAATTTCATTGGCAGTGTTACGGGTTCTTGCTTACGACCATCATAACTTAAAGCCCAATCGGTGGTTTTACCATTAAAGGCTACCTCTAAAGCAAACTTGCTTAAACGCGCTTCAATATATCTAGCTGCTGCTGCATCATCTCCTGTTCTAACATCACCCCAGTTACCTTGAGTTTCCACTAGCATATCTTTCTGACCAATATTCACCAAAGCATCACCAATACTTGCATCACCATGCGGATGATACTGCATACT
The DNA here is from genome assembly GCA_040380795.1 of Sediminibacterium sp. Lineage (GTDB taxonomy): Bacteria > Bacteroidota > Bacteroidia > Chitinophagales > Chitinophagaceae > Sediminibacterium. The sequence continues at coordinate 577 of JBEIIN010000060.1, forward strand.
TTGTCCAATAATATTAGCCACTTTATTAAACCTGCCATCATCCATTTCTTTCATGGCATGTAAAATTCTGCGTTGTACTGGTTTTAATCCATCTTCAATAGCAGGCACAGCACGCTCTAATATTACATAAGAAGCATATTCTAAGAACCAATTTTTATATTGGCCTTGTACACCTGACTCATTTTCTGTAACCCTACTTAAATTTTTCTCTTTTGCCATATTTTATCTTCATTAGAGACGATAAGTATCTTCACTACCGTCTGCTAAACTATTTAATTCTATAAAAATAATATCTGTTAGCGCCTTTACTTCATGCCAAACATTGGCTTCTATGATCACTCTTGAAGGCGCTTCAATAGTGAGTGAACCTTTTTCTTCTGTGCCTAAGTTTTTCCAGCTCATTGTGATAGACCCCTGCACGAGTAACATTTCTTCAGGATTCTTGCCTGGCGACTTCCCTTTATGATAATGCTGCCCACTAATTGTACCAGCCTTTCTGTATACCAATAAAAACTCTCCAGTTCTATCGGTGCTAAAATAATGAAGGGCACCACGCTCATCTATCGCCTTCACATCTATTGTAGAAACTGATACACTCATTTTATTATTTTAAAGAACTTGATATTTATCTTATTCTAAACGCTTAATCTTCTACCACTACCGTTGAACCTCCTGGCATTTGCACCACAATATCTTTCCAACCTTTCTGCCAATTACCTGCTAGTACCACCTTGCCTATTTCTTGCATGACTTTTAATCTTGATACAATAAAAGCATCTCCTGTTTTCACTTTCATTTTACTTATTATATGCGCTAATGCACTAGGTAGCTTTTGCGCGTTTTTAGTAAGTAAAGAATAAATATCTTTGTCATAAAATGAGGCAGGCATACTTACTAACTTCTTACCTCCTTCTAAAAAACGAACACCCTCATTTTCTTGACATAGCTTTTTCCACTCATCCGGATCAATTTCAAACTCACTTAAAGTTATGGGGCGCGCTAATTTTTTAGCTTTCAAAAATTCTTTAGGTTGTATTTCACTTAAATGGGTAGGGTAAAATAATTGTCCTTTATCATTTAAAAAAGGAAGATTATTTAAATACAAAACTTGTAATCGACCTTGATAAGGTTTTAGCTGTGTCATTAACCAATAATAACCACATACATCATGTGCATTTTGCCCCATCCAAATCCAGATGAATTCATTTTCATCATGGTCTAATGCATTGACAATTTGATTCACTGTTAATTTATCATCTAGAATATCTAATTGTTCTTCATAGGGAGAATGCTCTAAAACAGTTTTCCACCAATCTCGTCTTGCTTGATACCCTTCTGTTTCATAAATGTCAATTATGGGGCCCACTGCATAGTCGTCCTTTATTTCAACGACTCTGCCTGCCAATGATTCGTCTAATGCTATTGCGGCTTCAATAGAAGCCATATCTGCTGTATTAAATACTAAGTGTATCATGCGCTTTATCCAATTCTACTTTTAAATTATTGATAATAAAATCCTGTCTCTCTTGGGTATTCTTACCCATATAATACTCTAATAAATGCTGAATATGATCTCCTTGTTCTAAAATAACCGGATCTAATTTTATATCTGCATTAATAAACTTTCCAAATTCTTCTGGACTAATCTCTCCGAGTCCTTTAAACCTTGTAATCTCTGGCTTAGTGCCTAATTCTTTAATAGCAGCTTGCTTCTCAGTTTCATCGTAACAATAAATAGTCTTTTGTTTATTACGCACTCTAAATAAAGGCGTCTCTAAAACAAATACATGTCCTTTCTTTACTAAGTCCGGGAAAAACTGTAAAAAGAAGGTGAGTATTAATAAACGAATATGCATTCCGTCTACATCGGCATCGGTTGCAATCACTATTTGATTATAACGCAAGCCCTCTAAACCTTCTTCAATATTTAGAGCATGTTGTAATAAATTAAATTCTTCGTTTTCGTAGACAACTTTCTTGGTTAAGCCAAAAGCGTTCAAAGGCTTACCCCTTAAACTAAAAACAGCTTGGGTGTCTACATTTCTAGACTTGGTAATACTTCCACTTGCAGAGTCTCCCTCCGTAATAAATAAAGTACTTCCTTGTTGTAAGGAAATAAACATTTCTTTATTCTTAGTAGGTAAATCATCGCTCAAGTGCACACGACAATCTCTTAATTTTTTATTATGCAAATTGGCTTTCTTAGCTCTTTCATTCGCTAATTTTTTTATGCCTGCTAATTCTTTTCTTTCGTGTTCGTTTTGGTCAATTCTTTTTTTAAGTGCTTCAGCCGTGGCTGTATTTCTATGTAAGAAATTATCTAATTCTTTGGCTAAAAATTCAGTTACAAAATTTTTCATGCTTGGCCCACCATCCGCTACATTCTGAGAACCTAATTTAGTTTTGGTCTGACTTTCAAATACAGGCTCTTGCACTCTTACAGAAATAGCCGCTACAATGCTGGTTCTAATATCAGAGGCATCGTAATCTTTTTTATAGAAATCACGAATCACCTTTATATACGCTTCTCTAAAGGCTTGCTGATGTGTTCCTCCTTGTGTAGTATACTGTCCATTTACAAAAGAAAAAATATCTTCTCCATAATCGTTGTTATGAGACATGGCCACTTCAATATCATCTCCTTTTAAATGTATAATAGGATATCTAAGTTCGTCTGGATTGGTTTTTCTTTCAAGTAAGTCTAATAAACCATTTTTACTAACATACTTTTTATCATTAAATAAAATACTTAAACCTGCGTTTAAATAACAGTAGTTCCATAATTGTCCATCGATATACTCATGTATATAATGGAAGTTTTTGAACATGGAAGAGTCGGGCGTAAACACTACTAAGGTTCCATTGGCCTCTGTTGTTTTGGCTTCTTTGGTTTCACTAATTAATACTCCTTTTTTAAAAGTAGCAGTTCTTTGTTTACCTTCTCTAAATGCAGTCACTAAAAAGTCTTCACTTAAAGCGTTCACCGCCTTGGTACCTACTCCATTTAAACCCACCGATTTTTGAAAGGCCTTACTATCGTATTTAGCACCTGTATTAATTTTACTTACTACATCTACTATTTTCCCAAGTGGAATACCGCGACCAAAATCACGAATGGTGACTTCTTTACCTACTATACCAATTTCAATTTGTTTACCATAACCCATGGTATGTTCATCGATACAGTTATCAATGACTTCTTTCATCAGAACATAAATACCATCATCAGGAGCTGAACCATCTCCTAATTTACCTATATACATTCCTGGTCTTAATCTTATATGCTCCTTCCAATCTAAAGACCGAATCGAATCTTCGTTATACTCTGATGGAATCTTAGTTTCTGCCATAATTATCAATGCTTTAGGGGCATAAAAAGGCCCTTGTCTGAGTGCAAATCTAATGAGCGTGGTGGTTACCCCAATTTTACTTTTCACCAATTGGTGTAATTATGTGGATAAACGATTATTCTCTTATCTTTAAAGCATCAAAACAGACCCAAAATACCCCATTACCGACCTTGCTTATATCAAGCAGAAGTCAGGCGAATTAAGCTCGGAAAACGATCAATTCCAGGCATTTCTGACTGAAATAGATAGCGAAGCCCTTGACAGTGAAGCTTTTTCCTTGTCTGAACTAATTAGTCCACAAATTGACTGCACTAGCTGTGGGAACTGCTGTAAAAGCTTAATGGTAAATATTGACGAAGCCGAAGCTTCTAATTTGGCAAATCATTTAGGAAAAACGAGGGAGGAATTTGATGAAGCGTATATTTCTAAAGGGGAGTCGGGCAGAATGGTTATAAACTCCATACCCTGCCATTTTTTAGTAGGCAATAGTTGTTCTGTGTATGAACACCGTTTTGCTGGATGCAAAGAATTTCCCGCTTTTCATATTCCTCATTTAAAAAAAAGAATGTTTACTACTTATATGCACTACGACCGTTGCCCTATTATATTTAATGTGATCGAAAATTTGAAATTAAATTTAGAATTTAAGAAACCAGAAAATAAATAATGAGCATTCAATTTGGTATAGATAATTTACTTGCACTTGATCCAAAATGGAAAACAAAAAAGATCGCTTTTTTGACCAATGATGCTGCCACCACTATTAAAGGTACCTCTAGCAGAAAGGCTTTAATGGATGCAGGTTTTAATATTATACTATTATTTTCCCCAGAACATGGCATAAGTACTAAAGGGGAAGATGGATTAAAAATGAAAGATGTAGTAGACCCTATTACTAAATTAAAAGTGATTAGTTTATACAATGAAAAATTAGCCCCTACTAAAGACGACTTAAAAGGTATTGAAGTATTACTATTTGATATACCCGATGCAGGTACTCGTTTTTATACCTATTTATGGACAATGAGTTATTATATAGAAACGGCTGCTAAGTTTAATTTACCCATATATATATTAGACAGACCCAATCCATTAGGAGGTATGTTTAATTTGGCAGAAGGCCCTATGCTAGATAGTTCACTGAGTAGTTTTATTGGGAGGTTCTCCATTCCTATAAAACACCAGTCAAGTTTTGGTGAATTGGCTAGGTATTTTAATGAAAGCCAAAATTGGAGTGCCGATTTAAAAGTAATTCCTTGTAAAAATTTAAAAAGAGAAAATTTATTTTTTGATTGGAATTATAAATGGGTAAACCCCTCGCCTGCACTTCAAAATTTTGAAGCCTGTTTATTGTATCCAGGACTTTGTTTATTCGAAGCCACGAATGTTTCGGTGGGCAGAGGCAGTGATTATAGTTTTGAATGGATAGGCGCTTCTTGGTTTAATATGCCCGCCATTGTATTGGTTTGGCAGAATATTTTAAAAGACGATATCAAAATTGAAACCCTTCGATTAACTATGTTAATTGATAATGAAATTGAAGATATCAAAGGAATAAGAATTAAAGTCATAGCACCGAGTGCATTTAATCCGGTGATGACAGGGCTGATATTATTAAAGCTCATTATGGATATTCACCCGCAAGATTTTAAATGGCAAGCCTACCCAACGAATGTTAACCCTACTGGTGCGAATCATTTATCTTTACTTTTAGGCATACCCGATGCTGAAAAACTTTTTGACCTGCCTTTAAAAGATTGGTTAAACAAAGTAGTATCTGCATTAAAAGTGACTCAATGGAGTAAAACAATGGAGCCTTATTTATTGTATGAATAATTACTCACTAGCTTCTACTTTTTTCTCTACTTTTTTCTCTACTCTTTTGGTACCAGCATATAATTCATATTCTAGTAATCTGCAATCAATGGTGGCATTGTAAAATTCAATTCTTCTACTAGGTTTTAATCTTACCTTTTTAGCGAGTTCTAAATTACCCGTAAAAATATAGCCAGTATATCCTTTGCAATTATTTTTCAAAAAGTCTCCCATTCTTGCATAAGTGGCTTCTAATTCTAACTCCTCTCCTAAACGCTCTCCATATTCTGGATTAAACATTACTACAGCCCCATCAAAATTGGAAGGAACATTGGTTTGTTCAAAATCACAGTCTTGAAAATAAATTAAATGATCTACACCCGCCATAGTAGCGTTGGTTTTTGCTGTTTCTGTAGCACGCTTACTAATATCGGATGCAATAATTTTAAGGCCGGGGATTTTAATAATTTGTTCTTTTAATTTAGCATTTTCTACTTCGTACATTTCTTTTTTGTAACCAAGAATATGCATAAAAGCATATTGAGTTCTTAATAAGCCAGGTACTCTATTAGTAGCAATAAGAGCAGCTTCAATAGCCAAGGTACCAGAACCACACATTGGATTAACGAAGGCTCCTTTTCTATCCCATTTGGTAGAAAGTATGGTAGCTGCTGCTAAGGCTTCTAACATAGGAGCAGTGCCTGGTAATTTTCGGTATCCATGTTTGGCTAATGTTTCTCCAGAGGTATCTAAAAACACTTCGGCTTCATCATTTTTCCAAAATAAATAAACCACGGCCCCAGCTAAATCAGAACCAGTAGATGGCCTTTGTTGAGTGACTTCCCGCATTCTATCTACAATGGCATCCTTTACTCTTAAATTCGCAAACAAATTCGTAGAGATAGTCGGATGAAATACATTACTAGTAACAGAAAAATAACCCTTAGGGTCAATTACCTTTTCCCAAGCAATATTTACTAAATTATTATAAAGCTCGTTGGGGTCATTACAAATAAATGACTTTAAAGAATACATAACCTGACTAGCACATCTTAAATTTAAATTTAACTTAATACAATCCTGCACAGTACCCGTTAGTTCCACCCCAGTTTGAAAAACTCTGTCGGGCGTAAAACCTAAAGCAAGCAGTTCTTTACTCAAAGCGGGTGCTAACCATTTATGACAGGTGATGATAATTTTATTGGGCGTAGTGAAAACTTGCATGCAGCGAAGGTAATTTAAATATAATAGTTATGAAGGGTGTAAAAGGTATTCAAAGGACAAGCGACTCATTGGCTAAAAAACAAAAGGGCTTCAATTGCTTGAAACCCTTTCTCTTATTCTGTGGGGGCACACGGGTTCGAACCGCGGACCCTCTGCTTGTAAGGCAGATGCTCTAAACCAACTGAGCTATGCCCCCTTTTGAGGACTGCAAAAATAGGGTTCAAATAGGAATTCCCCAAAAAAAAGGTGATTTAATTTAATTGTACAGCAGGAAGCCTAGTAGATTGACTATCATACACAAAAAGCTCTACTATTTCGTAATTCCAGTACTTACTTAAAGGTGATTTCTCCAAGTAATCTTTGACTTCTTTTTTAGTATTGGCATTGATGGTAATCCATGATTTTAACACTTCCATACTTACCGCATAGCTATCAATAATACCCTTATTCAATAAATAATTGATATAAGTTCGATGAGGTGGCACTAAAGACATAAAGTCTTCATCCATTTCAAAAGATATAATAGCTTGGAATTTCTTCATAGTATACATACTTATACTAAGGTACACTAAGTATTGAAAATTAAAAATGATTTTTAGGGAATACTATAATAACCTATTCTTCCACCCCCGCCTGCTAAAAATACAGCCTTTGTATTAGGTTGTTTACGAACTACATGGAAGCTTTCAGTTGTAATTAAATCCCAATTTTTGCCTTTGTTTTTTGAAATATCTACTCCAGAAGTTCCACAACTAATTAATATAGTATTGGAGACATAGGCTACCCCTGATCTATATCCATTAGGAAAACCAACAAACTCATCTATTTTCCAATAAGGTATTTTTTCAGACTGCCATTTTTTATTGGAATTAGGCTTTATAAATAATTTCAGCCCCACAGCATTTTGTAAACGACTGGTATCTTTCATAAAATCGCCTCCAACTATGATTATATTATTTCCGTTGGGAGATATGGCCATACTATTGGCGCCCGTCGATGTTCCGCCTTGTAGGATGGGTATATCCATGGCTGCTCCATTTATCCATAATCTTGATCTTAATCCTCCTGAAACTAAAAAATCGTCTTTACTAAGTTGTGCAATATTAGAACCACTTGATGCAAAGAAAGCTTCTCCTTTTTCTAAAGGTGTTTTAAAATAATTAGAAGGAACTTCATTCCAATTTTCTCCTTTATCTACTGTGCTTAATAAAAATATATGATTGCTAATTGGATCTCCTACTACTAGACCATTAGAAGCATCTTTAAAATGAATGGCATCTAGAAACATAAGGGTATCGGCTTTCTCATACACTTTATACCATGACTTTCCGCCATCCTTGGTTTTTAAAATAACCGCAGGTGCAGCTATAGCCACTATGATAGCCTCTTTCTCATCCCATGCATGAATGGATCTAAAATCTCTGGCCTCATAGCCTTTGACTTGCATCCATTCAAAATCGGCTCCGCCATTTACCGATATAGCAATACTTCCTTTAGATCCACTAGCCCAAATGGTATTTTGGTTGGGCACAGCCATACCTCGAATGCTCACTCCTTTTTTCTGACTAAGTATTTTTATGGAATTATTACCCGAATTTTGCGCAAAGCTATTTTGACATAAAATCAAAATTGCAAATAAAGCAATACAAGCTTTTTTCATAGGAATACTATTTTAATGACTCAAAGATACGATATGATACCTTATTGGATGAGTAGAACTCAATTAATGTTAGGAGACGAAAAGGTGGCAAAATTAATGCATAAAAATGTATTGGTTATAGGACTTGGTGGCGTGGGAGGTATTTGTGCAGAAATGATTGTGAGAGCTGGCATTGGGAAAATGACTATTGTAGATAATGATACTATTGATGCAAGTAATATTAATAGACAAATACCCGCCTTACATTCCACCACTAATATGTCAAAAGCAAAAGTATTAGCAGCTCGTTTATTAGACATTAACCCATTACTTGATTTAACTGTTTTGGAAGAATTTATGCAAGAGGATAAAACCATTCAATTAATTGAGAAAGAAAAATGGGATTATGTGGTTGATTGTATAGATACTTTATCAGCTAAAGTAGATTTAATTAAAGGGTGTATGGATAGAAAATTAAACATTGTAAGTTCAATGGGTGCTGGTGGAAAACTAGATCCTTCACAAATTAAAGTCACCGATTTATCCAAAACCCATGAATGTAATTTGGCTAGATATGTAAGAAAGCGTTTGCAGGCCTTAGGTATTAAAAAAGGATTGAAAGTGGTATTTAGTCCTGAAAAACCGGATCAATCTCGTATCATTGAAACGGAGAAAGCCTACCCTAAGAAGTCCATTATAGGAACTTTAAGCTATATGCCAGCCATTTTTGGCTGTACTGTGGCTAGTGTGGTAATCAGAGACTTATTGGCAATTGATTGATTTATAGGCTTGTTTTCTTTGAAATCAGGCTTATTTTTCATTAAATTTGCAGCCTAAGAA
>JBEIIN010000061.1:0-9365 GCA_040380795.1 Sediminibacterium sp.
AATAAATAAGTATGGCAGTTACGTCCACTCAAGTAGCTACAAAAGGTGCAGACGATACAGCAGGGTCAGCGCCTAATCTTTTACGTACAATGGGTAACATAGATCCTGTAATAGTTCCCCATATAACTACCCCTACAATAGTAAAACCAATGGTGATACCAATTAAAAACCAATGCACACCGTAAAATCCTGGAGCGATCATATGCCATACAGCCACTCTAAAAAATCCAAGTATACCTAATAAGATACCCAATAAAAAACCACTAATAATTTCTCTTCTTAATATTTTCCACCAATCGGCAATAGTAATTTCACCCACTGCCATTGCTTGAATAATGAGCGTAGACGATTGTGATCCAGAATTACCGCCTGTAGATAAAATCAATGGAATAAAACTTGCCAGCACTAATACTTTTGCCAACTCGTCCTCAAAATAACCCATGGCAGTGGCTGTAAATAATTCCCCAATAAATAAAATAACCAACCAAGTAATTCTTTTTTTGAAGAGTTTAAATATTGAAATATCCAAGTAAGGCTCATTCAATGCTTCCATACCTCCCATTTTCTGCATATCCTCGCTAAACTCTTCATTCGTTACCCATAAGATATCATCAATGGTTACAATACCTAATAAAACATCGTTGTCATCCACAACAGGTATGGCTGTGCGGTTATTCATTTTAAATACCTGACTGGCATGTTCCTGATCGTCGTAAACATTTAAAGCAACAAAACGGCCATCAATAATATCTGCAATAATATCATCTGGTTTGGCCAATAATAAATCTCTAATTCTGATATCATCAATTAAGCCCCCTTTTTCATCAATAATATAAATAACGTCAATGGTTTCAGAATTCTTACCATACTTGCGAATGTTATCTAAAACTTGGGCCACTGTATAATGAGGATATACATACACATAGTCGGGTGTCATCAAACGACCCACACTATCCTCAGGATACCCTAATAGAGATAAAGTAATTTTTCTTTCTTCTGGGTCTAGTAATTTTATTAAATCGCGAATGGCCGCCTTGGGTAATTCTTCTAAAAAGTCGGTACGGTCATCGGGAGGAAGTTCATTTAAGATTTTGGCCGTTTTGCGAGCAGGTAATTCTTTTATGATATCTTTTTGCTGATTAATATCAAGTATCTTAAATACACTTACAGCTCTGTGCACAGTCATGTTGTCAACAATAGTAGCTTCGTTTTCGGGGAACTCATTGACTAGTTCCACTACGTCGCTAATATTTTGTTCATCTAGAAATTCTTTTAATAGATGCATGTCGCCCTTGGACAAAATGTCCAAGAAAACTTCGGATAAATTAATTTCTGGTGTTTCTAATTCAACTGACATGGGTGCAAGTTAAGAAAAATACTAAAGTATGCCCTATATTTATACTATGATTCTCCCATTTCTAACCATTGCGCCATCTCCCAGTAGGGGTCGTGGTGTATTTACGACCCAAGCCATTGCGAAGGGCACTATCATTGAAATAGCGCCTGTTATTGTTTTTGATCCCACACAGCGAATTAAATTGGAAGAAACATTATTATATGATTATATTTTTGAATGGGGCGAGGATGATAAAAGTGCGGCTGTGGCTTTAGGATATGTGTCGATATATAATCATACAATTAAAGCCAATTGTAGATACGATATGGATATTGAATTTGAAACGATGTCCATCATCACTACTAGAGATATTAAACAAGGGGAAGAATTATTTATTAATTATAATGCAGATGGGCAGGCAGATAAACCTGTATGGTTTGAGCAGCATTAATTAAGCACTCTTAATAAAACAACAAACAAACCGGCATCGATAATTTAATGGATACTCCCGTGGATGTTAAGGCGCCAGTTTGAATATTTCTTCTGAAGGCAATTATATTATCTGAATTTTGATTGGCTACTAAAAGCCAGTTGCCATCTTTGCTAATGGTAAAATTGCGGGGTGCTTTTCCTTCCGTACTAGTATATCGAATTGTTTTCTCTTCCAATTTCCCGCTGGGTAGTACTTTAAATGAAACGATATTATTTTCATCACCTCTATTGCTTGCATATAAATAAAGTCCATCGGGTGATAAATGAATATCGGCACTGGCAGCCAGTCCTTTAAAACTTTTTGGATGCGTAAATACTTTTTGTAAGAAGCTAGCTGTTCCTTTATAAAAACGGTAGACACTAATACTTCCTGTGAGCTCTTCAATAACATAGAGATATTTTCCATTGTTTGAAAAACATAAATGTCTAGGCCCTGCTCCAGGACTTGATTGTATACTACTTGCTTTCTGTGTTAAAAGGGGAGGTCCGTTTTTTGTTTGGTAAGGATAAATAGCAATTTCATCCTTGCCTAAATCAGGAGTTAATACATATTTTCCATCTGGTGAAAAAAATATGCCATGCAGATGTGCTTTATCTTGTCTTGTTGCATGTACACTTTTGCCTTCGTGTTGGATAAATTGTTGCGGGTTAGACAAGCGGCCATCAGCGAAGCGGTGGTAGCTTGTAATACTTCCTCCAGTATAGTTAGCAACGAATAAATTAGATTGATCAGGACTTAATGCAATATAGCAAGGGTCCGCTCCCTTGGATGTTCTCTCTTGTATTAAATTCAATTTATTGTCTACAAATGAATAGACAATTACTTTACCATCACTAAGTTCACTAGTAGAGTACACTTGCCCATGGTCTTTTGAAATGGTTAAAAAAGAAGGATTCGTTGCAGTTTCAGTATGACTTATTTCAGTAGCCTTACCGGTAGCTGTATCAAATGATAATACATAAATACCCTTGCCTCCTTTTTTAGTGTAAGAGCCCACTAATAAATTGGGGGATGATAAACTAGGAGCGGGTGCGAGGTTTTGTGCAAATGAATTAATTGCAACAGTTAAAAAAATAAAAACAAAAGCAAGTTTTTTATAATTAGTTACAAAAAAAAATGGTCGAGTCTGAAACATGTTTTTATCTTTTATTTTGGTCGTATCAGGTAAGCTCCCTTTATCAGTTAGGGTAGAAGGCTTGGTAACAGTTTTGGGTATATGGGGGGTTGCCCCTATTAGAGCAGAAGCCGGTGTTTCTTTTTGAGCACAAAAAGACGAAGAAAGAACCGAAAGAATCATTGTTAGTGGGTAGAATATGCATTAAAACTATTGTTAGTAGTGTTTTTTTGAAATTTGTACTAGCAAATTAGTCAAAATATTTCTTTTTTGTTGGGGAATTTCTAAAAGGGTCGTAAATTTGCCCTATGACATTAAACAACCATACACATCATTTTCATTTGCTATCCAATGGGTAGGCTATGGGTGTAGGTATGTAAATATATTTAACCTAAGGGCTTACTAACAAGTAAGCCCTTTTAGTTTATAGTCAGTCAAGTAAAATATATAATATGAATAATATGCGTTTAAAATTAGCTATACAGAAGTCGGGTCGTTTGCACGATGATTCAATGCGTTTATTAAAAGAAGCAGGCATTGATATTGGCAATGGCGTCAATAAGCTAAAAGCGGAAGCCACCAATTTCCCCATTGAGTTATTTTTTTTAAGAGATGACGATATTCCTCAATACGTGGAAGACGGTGTAGCGGATATTGGATTTGTGGGAGAGAATGTAGTGTATGAAAAAGCTAAAAAAGTAGAGGTTTCCTATAGTTTAGGTTTTGGCAAATGCAGACTTAGTTTTGCTGTTCGTAAAAATGAAAATTTTACAGGACCTGCCTATTTATCGGGTAAAAAAATTGCCACAAGTTATCCTTTACTTGTGCAGGGTTATTTAGACAAACATGGTATTAAAGCAGAGATACATGAAATTAGTGGCAGTGTAGAAATTGCCCCAGGCATTGGCCTTGCTGATATTATTTGTGATTTAGTAAGCAGTGGGTCTACTTTATTTATGAATGGATTAAAAGAAGCAGAAACCATTTTAGATTCTCAAGCCGTTCTTATTAAAAGAAAGGCTTTGGCGCCTGAAGCGGAAGCTATTTTACAAAAATTATTATTCAGAATTGAATCTGTAAAAAAAGCAAAGCGTAATAAATATGTTTTATTAAATGCACCGAATGATAAATTAGAAAAAATTGTTTCTTTATTACCAGGTATGAAAAGTCCTACGGTGGTGGCACTAGCTACACCGGGTTGGAGTAGTGTGCATAGCGTAATTGATGAAAGTGATTTTTGGGAAATTATTGAACAATTAAAATTGGCAGGTGCTGAAGGAATATTGGTAGTGCCTATTGAAAAAATGATATTATAATGATTAAAGTAGTTCAAGAACCTAAGCCGCAGGATTGGCCAATATTATTGGCAAGGCCTGAATATGATGCGACTCCTTTGCAGGCCAAGGTGAGAGAAATATTATTAGCTGTGAAGCAAAGAGGAGACGCTGCTGTTGCGGAGTATACACTTGCTTTTGATAAAATAGCTGTAAGTAATTTTAAATTGAGCGCTTCTGCTTTTGATGCTGCTGAAAAGGTTTTAACACCAAGTTTAAAAACGGCTATTCAATTAGCTAGAGTAAATATTGAAGTTTTTCATCAAGCACAAATTCAAAAAGAAGAAAGAATTGAAACTATGCCTGGTGTTTGGTGTTGGAGAAAGGCGGTGGGCATTGAAAAAGTAGGTATATATATTCCTGGTGGTTCAGCCCCTTTGTTTTCTACAGTTTTAATGTTAGGAATTCCTGCAAAATTAGCAGGCTGCAAAGAAATAATTTTATGTACACCTCCGAATGAAAAAGGAGAAATTGATCCTGCCATTATATATGCTGCTTCTTTGGTGGGTGTAAGTTCTATATTTACTATTGGCGGAGTGCAAGCTATAGCAGCACTTGCTTATGGAACAAAATCGGTACCTAAAGTCTATAAAATTTTTGGCCCAGGCAATCAATATGTGACGGCTGCAAAACAAATGATACAACAAGAAGGTGTGGCTATTGATATGCCAGCAGGTCCTAGTGAAGTATGCGTATACGCCGATGAAACAAGTTTCGCTTCCTTTGTAGCTGCCGATTTATTATCACAAGCAGAACATGGAGCCGATAGCCAAGTATTATTTATTGCAAGTACTAATGAATTGGTGGAAGAAGTGCAAAAAGAAATTGAAATACAATTGAATTTACTACCTAGAAAAGATTTAGCTAAAAAGGCCCTTGAAAATTCTAAAGCTATTGTGCTATCTAATATAGAAGATGCGATTGCTATGATCAATGAATATGCTCCAGAGCATCTTATATTATCTATTGATAATGCTGCTCAAGTAGCAGAAAAAATTATAAATGCAGGATCTATTTTTATTGGTAATTTTTCACCAGAATCGGTAGGTGATTATGCAAGCGGTACCAATCATACACTTCCTACGAATGGATTTGCGAAAGCCTATAGTGGAGTCAGTATGGATAGCTTTGTAAAGAAAATTACCTTTCAGCAATTAACAGAAAGAGGACTAGAAAATATTGCACCCACTGTTATAGAAATGGCTACTGCAGAGGGTTTGCAGGCACATAGTAAGGCTGTGGAATTAAGAGTGGAATGGATAAAATCTAAAATGTAATGTTATGCAATTCGACATTAAAAAAATAGTGAGACCCAATATTGAAACTTTAAAAGCGTATTCTTCTGCCAAAGATGAATATACTGGAGAAGCGAATGTATTGTTAGACGCCAATGAAAATAGTTTAGGGTCGCCCACTACAAAATGGTACAACCGTTATCCCGATCCTTATCAAAGCAAACTTAAAGAGAAGATTGCCTTTATTAAACAAATAGAAGCTGCGCAAATATTTATTGGCAATGGCAGTGATGAATGTATCGATAATTTATTTCGTACTTTTTGTATTCCTAGTAAAGACAATATAATTATTTGTCCTCCCACCTATCCTATGTATGAAGTAGGTGCGAATATTAATAATATTGAAATCAAATCAGCGCCCTTGCTTGAGAATTATCAATTAAATGTGGCGCATATTGAACAATTAGTAAATGAAAACACTAAAATTATTTGGATATGTTCACCCAATAATCCCACAGGGAATTCATTAGATAGAATAGATATTGAAACTATCTTAAATCATTTCAATGGAATAGTGGTGGTGGACGAGGCATATATTAATTTTTCTAAACAAAAATCTTTTGCACAGTCTTTAATTGATTATCCCAATTTAGTGGTACTTCAAACTTTAAGTAAAGCATGGGGACTTGCTGGTATAAGAATAGGGATGGCTTTTGCAAGCAAAGAAATTATTGCTTATATGAATAAAGTAAAAGCACCTTATAATATCAATATTGTTACCCAAGAATTAGCCTTGACAGCACTTGAAGAAGTGGGTCAAGTAAATGATATGATTCTGCATTTGGTAGATATGCGTAATGCCTTAGCGGAAGTGATAGAAAGTATGCCTTATGTAGAAAGAGTTTATCCATCAGATACTAATTTTTTATTGGTCAAAATACCTAATGCAAGAAGTTTGTATGAGTTCTTATTAACCAAAGGTATTGTGGTAAGAGATAGGTCTAGTCTAGAAAATTGTGCCGACAGTTTAAGAATTACAGTAGGTAATGAGCAAGAAAACACAAAATTGGTAGATGCGATGGCCGAGTGGATAGAAATAACATTCCCCAATGCCCCCGTTTAAGTTAATTTTATTAAATTACAGACTCAACTTATTTTAAATAAATAGTATATATTATGAAAAAACTAACTCAATTCTTAAGTGTTACTTTTTTAGCTTTTTCGCTGCCTGTTTTGGCGCAAGAAAATGCAGGTTTAAAATTACCTGAAGGATTTAAAGCTAATTTATATGCCAATAATATTGGAGGTGCAAGACATATAGCCATTACAAAGTCGGGCGTTGTTTTTGCAAAATTAAATAATCCTAATAAAGAAGGCAATTCAATTCTAAGATTAGAAGACGCCAATAACGATGGTGTAGCCGATAAAATAAACGGTTGGGCTAAATATGGTGGTACAGGAATTTTTGTAAAAGGAAATAGTTTATATGCTAGTTCTAATGAAGCCATTTTTAAATATAAATTAAATAGCAAAGACGAAGTAGTGAATCCGCTTAAACCGCAAACTATTGTTAGTGGTTTAATTGATAGAAGACAACATAATTCAAAGTCAATCACATTTGATAAAGGCAATAATATTTATGTAAACATTGGAGCTTATTCTAATGCTTGTCAAGAAAAAGATAGAATGCCAGGTTCACAAGGAATGATGCCTTGCCCTATTTTAGATTCTGCTGGAGGTATTTGGAAATTTGATGGTACTAAAGAAAATCAAACTTATAAAGATGGTAAGCGTTACGCAACTGGACTTCGAAATGTAATTGGATTAGATTGGAACACAGTAACCAATCAGTTATATGTTACACAACATGGCCGTGACCAATTAAATAGTTTTTATCCTAATTTATATACCGATGCGCAAAACGCAGAATTACCTGCTGAAACTTTTTATGCAATTAATGAAGGGGATAATGCAGGTTGGCCTTATGTTTATTATGATCCTATTCAAAAGAAAAAAATAGTTTCTCCTGAATATGGTGGAGACAGCAAGAAGGAAGGATCTAGTGAGTTTAAAGATCCTGCTGTTGCATTTCCTGCGCATATGGCGCCAATGGCTGTACTATTTTACACCGGCAATCAATTTCCTGCAAAATATAAAAACGGAGCATTCATTAGTTTTCATGGTTCTTGGAATAGAGCCCCACTTCCTCAAGAAGGATTTTTTGTAGCCTTTGTGCCTTTTAAAGATGGTAAGGCTACTGGTGAATGGGAAATTTTTGCCAACGGATTCGCAGGAACAGAGAATGGTGCTAAAGTAACTAATACAGGTAAGGCTAAGGCAAGACCCTGTGGTTTAGCACAAGGTCCAGATGGTTCTATTTATGTGAGTGATGATTCCAAGGGGGCTATTTTTAAAATTAGTTATTCTAAATAAATATTTAAACAAGAAGTTTGAAAATATAAAAGCTAATTAAGTATGGTGAATCTTTTAATGAATAGAGCAATAAAATTTACTTTATTGTTTTGCTTTTTAATCCTTGCTCAATGGGGAAATGCGCAAAACAAAATCAATGGCAAGAAAATTTATGAAACTAGGTGTTTAGTTTGTCATCAATCAGATGGTGGTGGGGTGCCGAATATGAACCCTCCTTTAGATGGCGCTACCAATGTGAATGGAAAAGATATAGCAAGGCTGGTAAAAATTATTAGAAACGGATACGATGAAAGAATAGCCTTAGATGGCATGTATTATAATAATGCCATGACAGCTAATCCGGATTTACAAGAAGAGGCCATTGCAGATGTATTAACCTATATCAGAACAAGCTGGTCAAATAAAGCAGGGGTAGTCACTGCCAATCAAGTAAAAGCAGCCTTAGTTAAAAATAAAGCAGCAAAGAAGTAAAAATATATGAGACCCATTTTATTTATAGATAGAGACGGTGTTGTTTTGGAAGAACCCAATTCGGATTATCAAATTGATAGTATTGAAAAAACACGTTTTGTAAAAGGCGCTATTACTAATTTACAAAAGATAGCGGCTGAACTGGGCTATTATAAAGTAATGGTCACTAATCAAGACGGTTTAGGTACTGCTTCTTATCCAACAAAAAATTTTGAGCCTTTTCAAGCATTAATGTTAGATACTTTAGCCAAAGAAGGTTTTGTATTTGACGAAATACATATCGATTCCAGTTTTGAAAAAGACAAAATGCCAACACGCAAGCCTGGAACGGCACTTCTAAAACATTTAATGGGAAATGATGAATTCGATATTCAAAATTCATTTGTGATTGGAGATAGATGGTCCGACATAACACTTGCTAAAAACTTAGGATGTAAAGCCATTTATCTAAAATCGGGTAATCATGCACTTAGTGCAGAGCAAGAACTAGAATTAAGAGATACGATTGCTTTTGAAACCGACAGCTGGTCACAGATTTATTCTTTTTTAAAATTAGGTCTTCGACAAGTAGAGCATGAAAGAAATACGAAAGAGACTAAAATTAAAGTATCCTTAAACCTAGACGGTACCGGTAAGACAAGTATTCATACAGGCCTAGGATTTTTTGATCATATGTTAGAGCAAATTGCAAGACATGGCGCCATTGATTTAAATATTTATTGCGATGGCGATTTACATATTGACGAACACCATACTATAGAAGATATTGGTTTGGCATTAGGAGAAGCTTTTGCAAAAGGTTTAACGGATAAAAGAGGAATGGAGCGTTATGGTTTTGCCCTTCCTATGGATGAGGCAGAAGCAAAAGTATTAATAGATTTTGGAGGGCGTAATTGGATCGTTTGGGACGCAAAATTTAGCCGAGAGAAAGTAGGAGAAATGCCCACAG
>JBEIIN010000062.1:0-9327 GCA_040380795.1 Sediminibacterium sp.
TATATTGCGAAGACCCCTTTGAAGCCTATATAAAAATTGTACAGCATTTTAAACCTTTACAATTAAGTGATAAAGCAATACATGAAACTGCCATTATTGGTGAGGGTACTGTAATAATGCCCCATGTATTTATAGGAGCGAATGTGATGATTGGAAAAAATTGTTTGATTTACCCGAATGTTACCCTACTTGCAGATACAATTATAGGAGATGAGGTTATTATACAAGCTGGTACAGTGATTGGCAGTGATGCCTTCTATTATAACTCCAAAAAGAACCGTGCGGCCTGGTATAAAAAACTACTAAGCTGTGGCAGGGTGATTATTGAAAATAAGGTAGAAATAGGGGCCTGCTGTACCGTGGATAGAGGCGTGAGTGGAGACACTATTATAGGTATGGGCACCAAAATTGACAATATGGTACATATTGGACATGATACCCAAATTGAAGCCAACTGTTTATTTGCAGCTCAAGTGGGTATTGCAGGTGGGGTTAAAATAAAATCGGGTGTAACTATTTGGGGCCAGGCCGGGGTGAATAAAACATTAACCATTGGAGAGAACGCTGTGGTTTTATCTCAGGCAGCTGTTTTATCTAGTATTGAGGGCAATAAAGTATATATGGGATTTCCTGCCGAAGACGCTTCTATTAAAAGAAGAGAGCTAGTTTGGATTCGTCGTATTCCTGAGCTTTGGAAAAAAATGATGGAGAAGGAATAATTGAGTAAGCGTAATGGAGAAAGTTTTAGAGTGAGTAATAGAGAGAATCACTTACTTAAGCTGATGAAGCTCTGTTAATTCTGCACATACTCTTTTTATAGTGTTATCCATACTGCGATATTGAAAAGAAGGAAAGGCCTTTAAAAATTTCTCATTATTAAAATACACTTTGGCCTGCGCGGTAGCCGCTGTCTCTTTAGTAAGTAGTGGTGTTTTTCCCGTAAACAAAGATTTAATAGCCTCTAATCTCCAAACAATAGCAGCTAGCAATGGCGTTACTTTTCTAGAAGGAGGTTTTTTAGCAAAGGCATTGGCAATTTGTGTAAACACTGTTTGATAACTTAAATTTTCTGCACTAATAATATAACGCTGACCCACAATAGGGCTGTTCATTAACAATTGCATGGCATCTACTACATCTAGTACATCCACAAAACCACTGATACCATTCGTATACCAAGGGAACTGATTATAACTGGATTTAAAAATTTCTGATGAACCTTTGTTCCAATCTCCTGCACCAAATATAATTACCGGATTTACAATGGCTACATTTAATCCCTCCGCCATCCCTCTCCATACTTCCATTTCTGCTAAGTACTTCGATTTTCCATAAATACTATTACTTGTTTCCGGGGTCCAATGCATAGTTTCATCAATAGGAGCGTCTTCTCTAATTCTTCCTAGTGCCGCTACTGAACTTACAAATACTAGCTTCTCTATTTTTTTATCAATGCAAATATTAACCAGATTCGCTGTGCCCTCTTGATTCGCCTTCATCATTTCATCTACTTTACTTGGCGAAAAAGAAACAATGGCTGCACAATGATAGACTTGTTGAGTTCCTTCTATAGCGGCTTCTAATGATACAATATCTAATAAATCGCCTTCTACCCACTGCACTTGATCAGCCCCTTGGAAACGGGGTGGCTGTTTACGATACAAAGCCCTTACCGATTTTCCTTTCGCTACTAAAGATTGTATTAAATGAGCACCTACTAGCCCACTAGCGCCTGTAACAAAAATCATGGGCTATTTTTTATCTTTTAATAATTTAGAGATGTCTTGCTTTAGCTGTTCAATTTCAAAAGCTTTTAAGCCATCATAAATTTTACCGCGCACTTTACCTTCTCTATCAATGAGTGCAAAAAACTGAGTATGTATAAATTGATCCTCTATTTTTTCAACATTATTTTTAGGATCATCTAATAAATAAGAACCACGCGCCATTAAATATAAACTGTCTTTTCTGCCCGTTAAAAAAATCCATTTTTTGGTGTCTACCCCTAAAGAATCGGCATATCTTTTAAGTACTGGAACCGAGTCTGTGTCTGGATTACAGGTATGTGATACAATTTGAAAATCGGGATTGGTTTTATAAATACTATAAATTTCTTTCATATTGGTATTCAACTTTGGGCAAATACCTTTACAAGTAGTAAAAAAATATTCTACGACTGTAATTTTATTGAGTAGTTCTTTATCGCTAAAAGCCTGGCCATCCTGATTGGTAAAATGAAAAGGTTGTACATAACTTAAAATGGGTAATTGCACTTTCCAATTATCGGTGCCTTTAAACAAGAAATAATAAAAGGCAGCTAGTAAGAGGGAGAAAAATATAATATAGGTAAGTAATTTTTTAGACATAGGACATTCATTTTGGACCCTAAAGGTAATATTATTTTAGGGCAATTAGACTTAGAGGGAATTGGGTTATCTTTACACTATGTTTAAAAAATGGAATTGGGACGCTATTGGAATTGGGGCTTCGCTGGCCTGTGCCATTCATTGCGCTTTACTCCCCCTGTTTTTTAGCAGCCTTCCTTTATTAGGTATTAATGTTTTACACAATACTAGTTTTGAGTTAGGCATGATTGTACTTTCTTTTGCCATTGGTGCGTATTCTTTATACCATGGCTATAAAAAACACCATCACTCCTACAAGCCCATTATTTTATTTACCATTGGTATTGCCCTTATGTTAAGTAGAATGGTTTTTAGAAATATTGAAATTATTTTATTATTTCCTGCCGCTTTTTTTATCATTATTGCGCATATCAATAACCATATGCGTTGTAGAGTGCATAACCACGCGCATGAAGACGATTGCGACCATTAATAAATGATTACGCCTTTTGTTTTTTAGCTTGAATTTTTAGTTATTAAGCAAGACTGTAACTTACTTCCCCGTCTTTTTCGTCTTTGATTTGAATGCCCATGTCCATTAATTGATTTCTGATTTTATCGCTAGTGGCAAAATCTTTACGAGACTTGGCGTCTTTGCGAATTTCAATTAATAATTGAATTACTCCATGTAATTGTACTTGGTTGGCACCGTCTAGCACTTTTAGGCCCAATATATTTTCAATAAATAGAATTAACTGTTTTTGTGCGAAGCTCCAGCTTGCACCAGAAATAGCGTCTGCTGCTATATGTTTGTCCTTTAAAGAATTAATGAGAGGTGCTATTTCAAATAAATTAGCTACCACTTTTGCAGTATTTAAATCATCGTCCATGAATTCACCTAACTCATTCACCCAACTAATAAGTTGTTTATCTAAGGCAGGATCGCTTGCTTTTGTATTCGTTGTAAAGCTTTGCGCTTTTAACCACTCGTAGGCTTCCATTAATCTTTTCAGTGCTTTCTCGGATGCTTGTAATGCTTCATTGCTAAAATCTAAAGTACCGCGGTACTGACTTTGTAAAATAAAAAACCTTACAGTCATAGGACTATAGGCCTGCGTTAAAATAGGATGGCTGCCATCAAATAGCTCGCTTAGCTTCACTACATTATTATAGCTCTTCCCCATCTTACGGCCATTAATGGTAATCATATTATTATGTACCCAATAACGCGCAGGCATTTCATGATTACATACAGTGCTTTGTGCAATTTCACATTCATGATGTGGAAATTGTAAATCCATTCCACCTCCATGTATATCAAATTGTTTGCCTAAATATTTAGTAGCCATGGCCGAGCATTCAATATGCCAGCCCGGAAAGCCTTCCCCCCAGGGGCTTTGCCAACGCATAATATGTTCAGCAGGGGCTTTTTTCCATAAAGCAAAGTCAACTTTATTTTTTTTCTCGTCTTGATTATCTAGCTCACGCGTAGTTTCTAATTGATCTTCTATATTGCGTCCACTCAAAATACCATAGGGCTGATTCTTTTTAGAATAGACATCGTTGTACTTAATGACATCAAAATAAACCGAGCCATTGGCTTCATAAGCAAATCCGTCTGCAATGATTTTTTTAATCATTTCTATTTGCTCCACAATATGTCCAGTAGCGGTGGGTTCAATGCTAGGAGGTAAATTATTGAACTGCTCCATAGCCCAGTGGTATAAGTGCGTATACTTTTGCACTAGTTCCATGGGTTCTAGTTTTTCTAAAATAGCCTTGCTGGTAATTTTATCTTCCGCTTGTTTTCCTTCTTCTTCAAAATGCCCAGCATCGGTAATATTTCTTACATAACGAACCTTATAGCCTTGGTGTACTAAGTACCTGTATAAAACATCAAATGTAATAAAAGGACGTGCATGGCCTAAATGACTTTCCCCACTTACCGTTGGACCACAAACATACATACCCACATAAGGTGCGTTGATGGGTTCAAAAACTTCTTTTTGACGTGTAAGGGAATTGTATAATTTAAGTGGCATAATTCGTATTGCCTCAAAGATATTTTATTTTAAATTAAATAGGTTAAATCTTATGTAAAATAAAGAGTGCTACTTCTTTAAAATAAGGTCGGCCATGATCATATGATGATCGCTTAGGTTTTCATCCATCGAATCCCATCCCCTAATTTCCCAATCACTACTAGCTAATATATAATCAATTCTTAAGGTGGGAGAGATGCCTACATAAGTAGCCCCAATACCAAAGCCTTTTTCTAAAAATGCATCTTGCCAATTTCCTCTAATGGTTTTATAGGTATAGGAACCTGGAACATCATTAAAATCGCCGGTGATAATGGCGGGGTAATGGGTTGTAGCCAACTTCGTTTTTATAAGTTCTGCTTGTATGGCGCGTTCCATAAAAGCGTTTCGCATTTTTCGAAGTACCCCTCTTTTTCCTTTGAAAGAAATGGAATTGGCTACATTAGACTCGTCCATCATCGCATCAAACTCGTTTTGCTGGAATCGATAAGAAGCCAAATGAGTAGTGAATATTTGAATAGTGTCGTCTCCTTTTAAAATAGTGGCGCTTATTAAGCTTTCTCCATTTACAAATGCAAAGCGTTCTGCTTTTACTATTTTATATTTTGAATAGAGTATACATCCTGAAAAATAATCGTTTTGTGATACTTGAAAATCTCTAGAGAAAAAATGATAGGGATATTTTTTTATAAAATAATTTGCGTGGTTCGCAATATCATTAGGTCTTTCATTCGTATTATACTCTTGTAAAGAAATAATATCGGGATTCCACTTTTGAATAGAGTAAGCGATATCCTCTGTGCGTAGTTTCAAACTACTTGATGTATTTGTTCCATTAAAGCCTTTCACATTCCAACTTAATACGCGTAAAATATTTTCTTTCTTTTTAAGTAAAAAAGGCGTGCCCGGATGCCAGGCAAATACAGACCAAACAACCTGCCATCCAAGAACCAGTGTGGACAAGGGCAGTAAGCTCATAATGGGCTTAGCGATTAACCAAAAAATACATAATAGAATTTCAATGACAATTAAATAAGGTGTCATTAAACCTAAAAATCCGTTGATCCATATAAAGGAAGAAGGTGTGAAAAAAATGGGATATAAAAATAAAAGAGATACCAATAGATTAAAAAAAAGAAAAACTTTTTTTCCAAAACTTCTTGCCCTAGATTTTTTTGCCATGCGTATAGGGATTATAAAGACTCATTATTTTTTAGGGGCCAAACTATTATTTAACAAAGCTAATAGTTGGTGCATCCATTTACCTAAATCTCTGCCTTTATTTAATAACATTACATACAGAAGCCCTGTACTTGCGGCCACCAAATAGCTTACTAGTAAAGCAAAACTAGCATGCTCTAAGCTTAGGGCTTGTATAATAAGGTATACTAAAACTAATATCCATACCGGTATGCCTTTTCCTATATTTTTAAGTAATCGGTAACGTGGTGAAAGACTAACGACTGCCATGGCTAAGGCCATCACGCCTACTTGCGCTCCCATTATAGGTGCATCAGTGCCTAATAAAATATAACTAAGTCCTGCTAGGATACCTGCATAAAAATAAATAGGGAAAATATGTTTGTTGGCAGCTTGCACTTGTAATAAATAAGCAAAGGCTACTAACCAAATCATATTGGTAAGTAATATCCAAAATCCATCATGCACCCAATAATAAGTTAAAAGAGTCCAAGGCTGGTGCAAAAATTCAGAGGGGCTACTTGCTAAAATACTGGGCTGCATTATTTGCGCATAAAACTGTTCTAAAGGAAGGCTATTTAAATAATAGACCACTTTAAAAAATCCAATGAGCGCATATACCACTAAGTTAATAGAGAGTAAGGCAATTAAAGCATTATTATCTGCGCCTAATAAAGGCTTGGTTGAATTTTCGTTTTGCATTAGTAAGCGGGTCCTTTCTTTTTCCAAATGTATACCAATATAAATCCAATGACAGCGCCTCCTACATGGGCCCATCTTGCGACGTTATCTCCTGCTGAATTTTGTATGCCTTTGTATAATTCAAAACCAAAATAGGCAATACCTAACCATTTTGCTTTTACTGGAAATAGAAAATAAATATAGATATAGGTATTCGGAAATAAATAAACAAAGGCAATTAAAATACCAAAGACTGCACCACTCGCGCCCAGGGTAGCCATACCTACTGTTTTATTATAATAAGTAGTCATTAAGTCCATAAGCTGTGGTGCTATGCCTGGCGTTGAAAGACTGACTTTATTGTCGGCAAGTATTTGAGTAAGGGGGATATTATGTTTTGCTGAATAATTATAGACAGCCTCCATAAAACCCGATGCATTGGTTTTACTAAGTAGTAATAAGCGCTCATACTCGGTCGTTAGTGGCACTAATTGATAAGATAATATAGCTAAATGGATTACCGCAGCACCCAAACCACAGAGCATATAAAAAAGTAAAAACCTCTTAGGGCCCCAAACATTTTCAAGTATGGAACCAAACATCCACAAGGCAAACATATTGCCTAGTATATGGCTAAAGTCTCCGTGTAAGAACATATGCGTAATTAATTGCCAAGGCTTATACAAATCGCTCTGCCATGCATGTAAAGCAAAATAATCTTCGAAAGAAAAAGCACTAGTAGGACCAGCAAAAGTATTTTGAGCTAAAAACATAAGCCCATTAATGATCAATAAATTTTTTATGATCGTAGGAAGAACTTCAAATCGAGTGGGCCTAAATTGGGTCATGCTTTATAATTTGCTTAGGGTGGTTATAGTAAATCTTTTCTTTTTAATTGAACTACATTTTCTATATGAAGTGTATGCGGAAACATATCTACCGGTTGAATTTTAGTAACCGTATACTTTTCATTTAATAAAGATAGGTCTCTTGCTTGTGTAGCGGGGTTACAACTTACGTACACAATAATGGGCGCTTCCATGGCTAATAACTTATGCACTAATTTTTCGTGCATGCCTGCTCTTGGAGGGTCGGTAATGATTACATCGGGTTTGCCATGGGTTTCAAAAAAGGCGTCGTCACATATTTTAATCACATCTCCTGCAAAAAAAGCAGTCTCTGTTAAATGATTTAGACTTGCATTTATTTTTGCATCTTCTATCGCTTCTTCTACTACTTCAACACCAATAATTTTTTTAGCATTTTTACTACAGAAAATGCCAATGCTGCCTGTACCGCAGTATAAATCATAGACAATTTCTTTTCCAGTCAGTTCGGCAAATTCGCGCGTTACTTGATATAGTTTTTCTGCCTGCTTTGAATTGGTTTGAAAAAAGGATTTAGGACTTATCTTAAATTGGAAGTCTTCTAAATACTCTGTAATATAGCCGCTGCCTGAATATACTTGAGGCAGGAGGTCCTGCATACTATCATTGCGTTTGGCATTAATAGTATATAATAAGGTAGTGATTTGCGGAAAGCTTTCTAGTAATGAATTAAATAATGCTTCACGCTTTTCTTTATCCTCATAGCCTAAAATTAAATTCACCATCCATTCCCCTTTAGTCGTGTTGCGAATAAACATATTGCGCACCCAACCTTTATGCTCTTTAATATTATAAAAAGGCATTTTATTTTCTATTGCAAAATTTACTACTGCTTTTCTTAAATCGTTGGTAGGTTCTGCTTGTAAATAACATTTATCTACTTCTACTACTTTTTCAAAAAAACCTCTAGCATGAAATCCTGCTACCCCTGGCGCTTTTTCTAGTTGACTAATATCTCCATTTTCAGCAGCCGCCTTCATTGCCTTAAATTCTGAAAAAGGAATAAATTTTTCTGTAGCAAATGTATATTCCACTTTATTTCTATAGCCCTGGGTTTGTTCTGCACCCATAATAGGGGGAATAGCAGGCAGTGGCACTTTAGCAATTCTTGTTAAATTGTCTACCACTTGTTTATGCTTATACACCAATTGTTGTTCATAGGGAAGCATCTGCCATTGACAACCGCCGCATACACCAAAATGGCTACAGAAAGGGGTAACTCTAATGCTAGAATAAGAATGAAAATGTTTGACAAAGCCTTCTGCCCAATCGGCCTTGTTTTTTTGTAATTGAATATCGACAATATCGCCTGGTACAGCACCTTCTACAAATATCACCTTGCCATCCACTCGTGCTAATGCCTTGCCCTCAGCGGCATAATCTTCAATTAATACTTTTTCTAATAATGGGGCTGGTTTAAATTTTCTCACGGAAACAAAGGTACTACCCAAGCATTATATTTAAGGTATATATTGTTATTTTTACCCAGCTTTTATAAAGAAAATAAAATAAGGATCCAATGAGAAAATTAGTATTTGCATTCATGGCGGGCTTTCTATTACCACTATGCGTAATAGCGCAAAATACAAAGGGGGCAGGAAATACAAAGGCTAAAACAATTACGAGCACTGCACCAGTAGGACACTCTATAGAAATAGTTTTAAAGCCTTATCAAAATATAAAACTGTATTTAGGAACCAATTATGGAAGAAATAGGGTTTTAGCCGATTCTGCACTGCTGAATGAAAAAAGCGAAGGCGTATTTAAATCTAAAGCGAAATTAACACCAGGTATTTATTTTATAATCTCTCCTACCTATTCCATTTTATTTGATTTTTTAGTTGACGAGTCGCAACATTTTAAAATTATTGCAGATACGTTATCTCTTAATGCATTTGAAATTATAGGCTCTAAAGAAAATGATATTTTTAAGGCCTACTCAAAATCAATGAATGATTTAGGAATGCAATTAACTAGCATTGAAAATAAATACAAGACTGCCACTAACGCTAAAGATTCTGCCAATTTTAAAGAATTGTATTTAAATAAAGATAAGGAAGTAAAAGCCGCAAGAACCAATGTGATAAAAACCTATCCGGGTTCTATGACCAGCTTCTTTTTAAATGTCATGCAACGCCCAGAAGCCCCGGCCATTCCTACTATCAATGGTAA
>JBEIIN010000063.1:0-9324 GCA_040380795.1 Sediminibacterium sp.
ACCGCTGGAGATATGCGTCGTGGACAATCTTTAGTGGTTTGGGCCATTAGTGAAGGCCGTGAATGTGCCCGTAAAGTAGATATCTTTTTAACTGGCTCCTCCTTATTAGAATCCAAGGATAGCAGTTTGTTTTTTCAGCAAGTATAAATGAAGATATTCAGTTTTTTTCCACATCTCCCTTTTAAATCAAGTTAATAGAATTATCTAAGAGTGAATGCCAGTAAGGCTTTACACTTAATTAATGCTTTTTCACATTACATTATAAATATTTATATATATGTATTAGTGTTAATTAAATGTATTTTTTATGTATTTTTATCTCATAAATAACATATATATTATTTTATAATACTAAACCTCCTAATGCATGAAAAATCAAGTTGTACAAAAATTCGCTCCTTTTATTGTTTTACTAATAGTAGCAGTATTTGCCTTGTTTGAACCTCAACTTCCTAGCTTTCAGGGAGACGCTTCTACTTATAGTGGAGCAGATATAGCTTGGATTTTAGTCGCTACTGCACTTGTATTTATTATGACCCCTGGTCTTGCGTTTTTCTATGGAGGAATGGTGCACCGTAAGAACATTATCTCTACCATGATCAAAAGCATGGTATCGGCAGGTGTAGTATCT
Source organism: Sediminibacterium sp. (assembly GCA_040380795.1). Taxonomy (GTDB): domain Bacteria; phylum Bacteroidota; class Bacteroidia; order Chitinophagales; family Chitinophagaceae; genus Sediminibacterium. The sequence goes on from JBEIIN010000063.1 coordinate 632, forward strand.
GTAATTTGGGTAAGCTTTGGGTACAGTTTAAGTTTTGGAGAAAGCATGAATGGAATTATTGGCAATCCAATGACGCATTTATTTTTCAAAGATGTAGTGAATGGAGCGCCTAGTTTACAAGGTGGTACGGCTATGACTATTCCTTTATTATTGTTTGCATTATTTCAATTAATGTTTGCCATTATTACACCAGGACTTATAGTAGGTGCGGTGGCAGAGCGTATCAAATTCACCGCTTATATTTTATTTATTGTTTTGTTTATTATATTAGTATATGCCCCATTAGCACATTGGTCTTGGCATCCTCAAGGGTTTTTATTAAAAATGGGCGCTCTCGATTTCGCTGGTGGAACAGTCGTACATATTAGTGCGGGTTGTGCAGCCCTAGCAGGTGCCATTGTATTAAAATCTCGTCGCTCTAAATTAGAACAACATGAAATTCCTCCAGCCAATATTCCTTATGTATTAATTGGTACGGGTTTACTTTGGTTTGGTTGGTTTGGATTTAATGCAGGTTCTGCATTAGGCGCCAATAGCTTAGCCATTAATGCTTTCGCTACTACTAACACTGCAGCTGCAGCTGCGGGCTTAGCTTGGATGTTCTTTGATGTAATGAAAGGGAAAAAACCTTCTGTACTAGGATTCTGTATTGGTGCAGTAGTAGGTTTAGTAGCCATTACGCCAGCGGCTGGTTTTGTAGGTATTCCTCAAAGTATATTTATTGGTTTGGTGGCCGCTATAATTTCTAATGTTGCTAGCCATGCATTTAAATTGTCAAGAGTAGATGATACTTTAGATGTATTCCCTTGTCATGGTATTGGCGGAATGGTAGGTATGTTAATGACTGGTATTTTTGCATCAAAAGGCGTAAATGCTGGTGGTAATGATGGTTTATTTTATGGCAACCCTGCATTTTTTTTAACACAATTAAAAGCAATGTTAATAGTGGTTACCTATAGCTTTACAGTATCGTTTTTAATATTCAAATTTATTAGCATTATTATGCCACTTCGTGTGACTGAAGAAGATGAAGAATTAGGATTAGATGCAACACAACACGATGAAAAGTATGGTAGAAATCCCCTAAAGGCTTAGTTTGTAAAGGTTTTCTGGTTAATATATAATCAAGGCAAAGGCCCGAATGAAATTTCGGGCCTTTTTTATTATATTAGCAGACAGATGAAAATACTTAAAAGAGCTGTTCAGCTTATATACTGCCTATATGCCATAGTATTGTTTTCGATACTCACTATTCTATCGGTATCAGCCATGTTTTTAATCCTCCCCTTCAGTAAAGATAAAATAAGCGAGCATGTTTATTTTATCTGCCGTTATTGGGGTAAGATTTTATATTTTTTTATGGGGGTTCGACACAGCGAAATTTTTGAAGCACCCCATGATTTTAATCGTGCACATATTTTTGTAGGTAACCATAATTCTTATATGGATATCCCCACCATTGTTCAATTAAAACATCAACCCATTCGACCCTTAGGTAAATTTGAATCCTCTAAAATTCCTTTGTTTGGTTTAATATATCGACATGCGGTGGTTATGGTAGACAGGGGCGATCCTGAAAAAAGAGCCCAAAGTTTACTCAATTTAAAAGCGGCCTTAGAAAAACATATTTCCATTTTTATATTTCCCGAAGGTACTTTTAGCATGACGGAAGAATATCCCTTAAAATCTTTTTTCAATGGTGCTTTTAAATTGGCTATTGAAATGAATATTCCTATTCAACCAGTGCTCATGATTGATTCGGTTGATCGTATGCATTTTAGTAGTGCCCTTACACTTACCCCGGGCAAGCATAGAGTGGTATATTTAGAAACGGTAGAAGTAAGTGACTATACCCTCGATCAAATGGACGCCTTAAAAGACCTTGTTTTCAAAAAAATGGAAGAAGGCATGAGAAGATATAGAAAGTATCCAAATTCATAGTGTATTTTTGCAACCCAATATCATGTACGCAGAAATAATCATACCCTTAGCACTTCCCAAAAATTATACATGGATGATTCCTGTATCTATGCAGGAGGAAATAGCCATTGGTATGCGCGTAGAAGTTATGTTAGGTGCCAATAAAAGATACGCAGGTATTGTAAAAAAAATAAGTAGCAAAGCCCCTGAAGCCTTTACCCCAAAACCCATACTTTCTGTTTTAGACGATGCACCTATTGTGTATGAACATCAATTGGCCCTTTGGGAATGGATGGCAGAATATTATATGTGCACAGAAGGAGAAGTGATGCAAGCCGCCATTCCTAGTCATTTAAAAATATCTAGTGAAAGTGTTTTTATTTTAAATGAAGAGCAAGATACTAAGAACTTAAGCGACGCCGAATATATTATTTCGGAAGCATTAGAAATTAAAAAAACCATAACCTTATTAGAAATTCAAAAACTACTCGATAAAAAATCGGTCTACCCTGTAATTAATAAACTCATTCAAAAAGGAATTTGTTATGTGCAGGAAAATATGAAAGATAAATATACTAGTAAGGTAGAAATATTTTTAAGCTTGCATGCAGACTACAAAAACGAGGCTGCTTTAGAAAAACTATTGAATGAATGGACAAGAGCCCCTAAACAATTAGATTTATTATTGGCTTTTTTACATTTTGAAAAAACAGAAGGCAGTGTTCAACAAAAATCTATTTTAGAAAAAGCCAGTGCTACCCACGCACAATTAAAAGCCTTAATTGATAAAGGCATATTAGTGGCTGAGAAAAGAAAAATAGACAGGTTGGCCACCGATCCAAATACAGGTAATACGGCACTGCATAGTTTATCCGAAAAACAAAAAGAAGCCTTGACCTCCGTTAAATCGCAACTTCTTACACATCCTGTGGGCTTATTGCATGGTATTACGGGCAGTGGAAAAACACAAATATATGTAGCGCTTATTAATGAAGTGATTCAACAAAACAAGCAAGCCTTGTATATGCTTCCTGAAATTGCACTCACTGCGCAAATGATTAGAAGGCTAAAACAATATTTTGGTGGATCTATTGCTATATATCATTCCAAGTTTAATCCCAATGAAAGAGTAGAAATTTGGAATAAGGTAAAGTCTGGTGAAATTAAAATTGTATTAGGCGCGCGTTCCGCTCTTTTCTTGCCTTATAAAAATTTATCACTCATTGTCATTGACGAAGAACATGATCCTTCTTATAAGCAACAAGAACCTGCCCCTAGATACCAGGCAAGAGATACCGCCATTTATTATGCCAATCAATTAAAGGCAAAAGTGGTATTAGGCTCGGCTACTCCTTCTGTGGAAACCTATTTTAATGCAGTGTCAAAGAAATTTGGTTATACTTATTTAAATGAAAGGTTTAGCACAGGTGCACTTCCTAAAATTGAATTAATTGATACGAAAAAACAACCAGCAGGAACTGCCATTCTTACCCCTCAGCTATTGGCTTCTATTTCAAAAACGATTGCAAATAAAAAGCAGGTAATTTTATTTCAAAATAGAAGAGGTTACGCCCCTTATTTAATTTGCGAAACCTGTGGATGGATACCACATTGCGAACACTGTGATGTCACCCTTACTTATCATAAAGCTAAGAACTTACTTTCTTGTCATTATTGCGGCGCTTCTTACCCTATCGTCAATACCTGTAAAGCTTGTGGCAAACAAAATTTTAAACAAAAAAGTTTTGGCACAGAACAAATTGAAGAAAAATTGAATCAATCTTTACCAGGGGTGATTGTTGCAAGAATGGATTTAGATAATGTAAAAGGTAAAAACGAGCACGACCAACTCATTCAAAAATTTGAACAAAGACAAATTGATATTTTAGTGGGCACCCAAATGGTGGTAAAGGGACTTGACTTTGAAAATGTAGACTTAGTGGGTATTGTAGATGCAGATAGCTTACTCAACTTTAATCATTACAGAGTGAATGAGCGTGCTTTTCAAATGATGGAACAGGTTAGTGGTAGAGCAGGCAGAAAAAATGATAATGGTACTGTAATTATACAAGTAAGTCAACTACAGCACCCTATTGTACAATTAGTGCAACAACATGATTATTTTGGCTTTTATAATTTTGAAATTCAAAATAGAAAGCATTTCTCCTACCCTCCTTTTAGTAGACTCATGAGTTTGCTATTTAAACACAAAGAAAATAATATAGCAGAAGAAGCCGCTAACCACTTCCTTCATTCACTTACACCTGAGATTCAAAAAACAGTATTAGGCCCAGCCCAACCCATTGTAAACAGGGTACGTAATAAATATATCTGGGAACTAGCTATTAAAATTTCTAAACAACCGCAACAATTACAACTAGCTAAAAAACAGCTCTTACATTATATACGATTATTGCAAGTGCATCCTAGGTACAAATCGGTTAGTATTATAATAGATATTGACCCTAATTAAAATAATATGGAAATTACCCAAAATAGTTCTCTTCAAAATTTACATAGCTTTGGTAGCAATGAAAAAGCAAATTATTTTGCTAAAATTGATTCCATTGAGGCTATTGAGAAAAGTATTCAATGGGCCAAAGAAAAAAACACTCCTTATTTAATGCTAGGATCAGGTACTAATATACTTTTTACGAAAACTTTTGAAGGCTTAGTATTAAAGATGGAAATAATGGGCATTAAAAAATTAAAAGAAACGGCCTCTGAAGTTTTTTTAGAAGTAGGTGCGGGTGAAAACTGGCATCATTTTGTAATTTACTGTGTTCAAAAAGGTTGGGGTGGCGTAGAAAATTTAAGTTTAATCCCAGGCACTGTAGGTGCTGCTCCCATTCAAAATATTGGCGCCTATGGAGTGGAAGCCAAGGACGCTATAGAATCGGTTACTGCCTATGATACCCATACTGCCCAATTCATTACACTTCAAAATAGCGAATGTGGTTTTGGATATAGAACTAGTCTATTTAAAAATGAAAAAAACAGGTACATTATAAGTTCCGTGCAATTTGTTTTACAAAAACAACCCATTTTTAGTACGGAATACGGTGCCATTAAAGAAATACTGCATCAAAAAAATAATAAGCAGCCCAGTGTAGAAGCCATTTCAAATGCAGTCATTCAAATTAGATCAGAGAAACTACCCGATCCTAAAAAACTAGGTAATGCTGGAAGCTTTTTTAAAAACCCAACTATCACCAAGGACTTCTTTGAAGTATTGATTGCAAAATTCCCTAAAATGATTGCCTATCCTATCACAGATAACACGTATAAAATAGCTGCGGGTTGGTTAATTGAAGCCTGCGGCTGGAAGGGTATACAAAAAGGCAATGTGGGTTGCTATGAAAAACAATCTTTAGTCATTGTTCATTACAATAATGGGCCAGGCATTGAAATATATAATTTCTCGGAGGAAATTATTCAATCGGTACTTGCAAAATTTGAAATCTTACTAGAAAGAGAAGTGGTTATTTACTAGTTAAATAGCTAATTAGATTATTATTTAGTTATAAATTATTCACTAATAGACTACTTCAACATCTACCCTTCTATTTTGCGCTCTTCCTTTCAATGTTTTATTATCAGCTATGGGTCTTGTATCTGCAAAACCTTTTTGACTCATTCTTTTTTTATCTACCCCCTTCTTGACTAAATAATTTGAAACTACCATGGCTCTTTGTAGCGATAATTTTTCATTTATTTTCAGCGTGCCCGTATTATCGGTATGACCACTAATAACTAGAGTAATGTTTGTATTATTTTGCATTAAGGCAACCAAAGAATCTAAGCCTTGATATCCTTTCTGACTAAGCTTCACCTTGTCGGACTCAAACTTTAATTTAGAACAGATTTGATTTACGAGTGGTTGTAAATCGGCACATCCATTATTACCCATAATGCCGGGTATGCTAGGGCATTGATCCTGCTCATCATTTACTCCATCTTTATCTGTATCAGGAATAGGGCAACCTTCATATCTTGACAATCCTTCCGCAGTAGGACATTTGTCGGCTTCATCATTGATCCCATCTTTATCGACATCCGGTATTGGACATCCTTTATATTTTATTGTTCCCTCTGCAGTAGGACATTTATCATTCTCGTCATTAATACCATCATTATCTGAATCTGGCACTGGACAACCATGATATTTTACCAAGCCAGATGCATTAGGACAATCATCATCACTGCCTACCACTCCATCATTATCATTGTCCGCCACCACAGGGGCTGGAGGTAACATGACCGGTTTTTTCTCTCTTAATTTTAAAGGTAGGGAATAACTTATAGAATGATTATAATGCATTTTAGTAAGCGCAGAAGCTTCTGCCCTATACGTACTGAGTATATTTATAAAAGATCCTTGCTTCGCTTTAATTTGTAAGCCTACCCCTACAGGCGCATAAGCAGTATAATAAGCATTGTTAATTGAAGCCAACCCCAAACCTGCACTTAGATAAGGCACTAATTTATTTTCATCAGTCAATAACTTATAATTTAAACTTGCATCAAATGCAGTATACATTTCATTGTTTTTAGCAATGGAAAGCTTAGAAGAAGTATAAAAAGGATATTTCAAATTCGCAAAATCTAAATTCATCATTAAATCAAGATGCGTTGTGATGCCTTTAAAATATTGCAAGCCCCCTTGAATAACCGTTTGGCTGGCATTCTCTGTTAACGGTGTTTTTTTGAAATTAAATAAACCCACTTTAAAAGCAATAGAAGCGGGTTTGATACTTGCTGTATCCTGTCCAATAACTGTTAAACTAGATACAGATACTAAGAACATTAGAATTATTTTTTTCATACTATAGTGTTTTTCTAAACTTGTTTATTGTAAGAAGAAAGTTTGTTTTATAAAGAAAGTGCTTTTAAGAAGAATTTTTGATAGTGTAAATTAAAGATTATCCTTGAATAGTCTACTGCTTTTTTGGATTGATTTTCGAATACCCCACCGCATCAAGCGTTACTTTGACAATTCCTTTAGAACTTAAATGTAATTTTTTGGCAGCAGTCGTACTAAGGTCAACTACTCTTCCTAATTTCAACATATTAGGATGCATACGGTCATTAACTCTAACTAGCACAGACCTTCCATTTCGCATATTGGTCACACGCACTAGCGTGTTTAACTTGTACAAATTACAAGCGGCTGTATACTTGCTATTTCTGAAAATCTCACCTGTAGCGGTTAAAGTGCCCTCAAAACTGGCGCCATAAAAACTAGCAATACCCGTAATATGATTTAATTCTATCTTAATTCGGTGTGTATCGATTTTTTTTTGGTACTTTTTTACAGCCGCACTGTCCAAATAGTTAATGGTAGTTAAACTAGTAGGATAAATTTTTTGAGCAAAACTTTTAGTACTATTTAGTAGAGGGAATACTAAAATAAATAAGAAGCTTAATTTAATATTCATAGAGAATTCTTTATAAAAACTTAAAAACTAGGCTTTATTTAAAATTAGGCTTTAAATATATTTAAATAAGTAATTAGCTAATTGTGCTTACTTCCACTACACTGTCTAAATTTAATGCCCCATAAATATGTGGAAATAATTCATCTAAATCTATTGCTAATTCAAATAGTACAGGTCTTTGCACTTTTTCTTTTTCTATTTTGAGTTTAACCAACCCTGTTTGACCTTTGTAAAAACGATCTAACACACCTGGAATTTGTTTTTCAACAGAACAGTGTATAAAGCCGTCCTGTTCAAAATTAACAGGCTTGTACTCGTTTTTTATTTTAGCGGCTTCCCACTCCTTTAGAGTAGTTACATGGTATATATATTCGCTTTCCATAAATGATTATTTTTTAATGATTCTTGGAATTATTTGATCTATTAACATTAAATCTGCAAGTACAATGGCAGTGACTGCTTCTAATACTACAGGCACTCTTAGTGCAATGCATAAATCATGTCTTCCTTTTACTGAAAATGTTTCTTGCTCATTGGTTTCCCAATTAAGCGTAATTTGTTCTTTAGGCGTAGAAGAAGTAGGTTTCACTGCAATTCTAAATACTAAATCATTTCCGTTCGTATAACCACCTACCACACCGCCGGCATGATTTGTTTTTGTTTTTCCAGAGGCATCTACAATAGCATCGTTATGATTCACTCCAAACATAGAAGCGGCTGCAAAGCCTGTTCCAAATTCAATGCCACGAATAGCAGGTATCGCAAATACAGCATGGCTAATTAAAGACTCCACAGAATTAAAGAAATGTTCTCCGAGACCAATGGGTAATCCTTTCACTACACATTCTACTATACCGCCCACACTATCTTTCTGCTCAATGGCTTTCTGTATTCCTTTTTCTACATCTGATTCTCCTCCAATACTTATAATAGTAGCTTCTACTTTAATTTTCTCTTCTACTTTACCAGCATTTAATAATTTCTTAGCCACCACACCCGCGCCCACTAAAGCAGCAGTTAGCCTGCCACTAAAATGTCCTCCTCCTCTATAATCTTCAAAGCCTCCATATTTATGATGCGCTGTAAAATCGGCATGACCTGGTCTAGGCACAGCGCGCTGCTTTTCATAATCACCACTTCTAGTATTGTTATTTTCAAAAAGCATCATGATAGGCGCTCCTGTGGTCATATCATTGAATAAACCCGCTTTGAATAAAGGAATATCATCTTCCTGACGAGGTGTAGTTCCTTTCTGTTTACCTCCTTTGCGGCGCTCCATATCTTCCACAAAATCAGCAGCTTGCAAGGCTAAGCCCGCTGGACAACCATCAATAG
>JBEIIN010000064.1:0-8991 GCA_040380795.1 Sediminibacterium sp.
AAAGTCATTGGACCTAATTGTAATTATATAGAAATATATAATGCCAGTGAAGGTTTTTTTGCGGCCCAAGATAGAATTGATGAAGAGGGTATGTTACTCTATTTACAACATGGCATTTTTTATGAGTTCATGCCAGTGGAGGAATATGGAAAGGCACATCCCATTACGTATGGATTAAATAAAGTGGTGATAGGAAAAAATTATGCCATTGTTATAAGTACTAATAGTGGACTATGGCGTTATTTAGTGGGAGACACTATTCAATTTGTAAGTATAAGCCCTTTCCGTATAAAAGTAAGTGGAAGATTAAAACAATTTATCAATGCCTTCGGAGAAGAGCTTATTGCAGATAATAGCGATAAAGCCATTAGTGAAACCTGCTCTGCCTTAGGCCTTACGATTAAAGAGTATACAGCAGCCCCTATATATATGTCAGATCAAAATACGGGCGCACATGAATGGTTAATTGAATTTGATGAAAACCCCAAAGACCTTGAAGCCTTTACCCTTTTATTAGATAAAAATTTACAAGCAGCCAATAGTGACTATGAGGCAAAAAGACATAAAAATATTGCACTAGGCCTTCCGCAAATAACAGCAGTAAGAGCGGGTTGTTTTCATGACTGGCTCAAACAAAAAGGAAAACTAGGTGGACAACATAAAGTACCTAGGCTATCTAATGAGCGTAAATTTGTAGAGGAAATAAAATTGATTCACCAACTTAGATAAAAATAATACTATGATTGAAACCTTAGGTTGGATTGCGACCGCTGTTGTAGTGGGTTCATTTGGAATACAAAATCAAAGAAAGCTAAGGATAGTGAATATGACCGGTAGTATTCTTTGGCTTAGTTATGGTTTTTTAAAACAGGATAATCCTATTATATTTGTGAATATTAGTATTATAGTGATGCATACTTATTGGTTTATTAAAAATAAAAAATAATGAAATTATTAGCAGGAAAAGTAGCCATTGTAACTGGAGCCGCTAGAGGCATTGGTGCAGCGATTGCTTTAAAATTAGCAGAGCAAGGTGCCCATATCGCATTCACTTATGTAAGCGATAGTAGCGCAGAGAAAGCAAATAGTTTAGTAGCTGAAATAGAAAACTTAGGCGTGAAAGCAAAAGCCTATAAAACCAATGCAGCCGATTTTGCCGCCTGTGAAAGTTTCGTGAATGATGTGGTAACTAGTTTTGGTACTGTAGATATTTGTGTGAACAATGCAGGTATATCAAAAGATAATTTATTATTACGCATGACCCCAGAACAATGGGATGATGTAATGAATACGAATTTGAAAAGCGTTTACAATATGACTAAACATGTCATACGCCCTATGATGAAAGCAAAGAGCGGAAGTATTATTAATATGAGTTCTATTATTGGTATACGTGGCAATGCAGGACAGAGTAGTTATGCAGCAAGCAAGGCCGGTATCATTGGATTTACAAAGTCTATTGCTTTAGAAATTGGCAGTCGTAATATAAGATGCAATGCCATTGCCCCTGGTTTTGTAGAAACTGATATGACCCATTATTTAAATGAAGGAGATGCAGGAAAAGCTTTCTTAGATAAAATTCCTTTGGGACGTTTTGGAAAAGCAGAAGAGATTGCGAACACTACTTTATTTTTAGCAAGTGATTTAAGTAGTTATATCACAGGACAAGTTATAAGTGCTTGCGGTGGTTTGAATATTTAATATAATAACTATAATTTATATAGATTGTATTAATAAAATATTTGTATACAATAAAAAAGGAGTCCCAATTTATCAGGACTCCTTTTTTTATACTAGTTTATTTAACTTATTAAATTCTTGTGTCAATTTCTTTTTTCAAATCGGCATAAATACTTTCTACCGTGCCCTCTCCAGTAACTGCAACTACTTTATTAAACTTTGCATAGTAAGTAGCAACCGCAGTCGTTTTATCATGGTACTCCTGAATTCTTGCGCGTATAATATTTTCATTCGTATCATCGCTTCTTCCCGATGTTAAACCACGGCCTAATAATCTTTTTACTAATTCCTCTTCACTCACTTCTAATGCAAGCACTATATTAATTTCATTATTTTTTTCTTTTAATAAAGCGTCTAAAGCAATACACTGTGCAGTAGTTCGAGGAAAGCCATCAAATAAAAAACCTTTGGCATCGGGGTGCGCATCCATAAAATTACCTACCATACCAATCACGACTGCATCTGGTACCAATTGACCCGCATCCATATAGCGCTTGGCTTCCATACCTAATTCGGTTTGATTCCCCATTTCTGTTCTTAATAAATTTCCAGTGCTAAGGTGTTCTAAGCCAAAAGATTCAATGATATTTTCACTTTGAGTTCCTTTGCCGCTGCCCGGAGGGCCAAATAAAATTAAATTAAACATAGTCTAGGGTTGAGTTCAAAGATACAAAACTGACTTAAATTTTAATTGATTTTAAGTAGCAATCTCTACCCAATTGTGAAAATTTAGTTATTGCTAAAATTTTATGCGCCTCTAAACAAAATAGATGAATAGTTGTTAGTATTTTTAACATTGAAATAAGGAATATGTATAAAATCATCTTTTGTTTACTATTATTAAGCACAGGGGCCTGCTCTCAGTCGCCAAATAATAACCCATTAAAAAAAGCTCCTATGTCAGCAAGCCAAAACAAGTACTATTCTACTACTAGTAAAGAGAAATTAGTATTAGCCGATAGCGTTTGGAAACAAGTCCTATCGCCTGAAGTATATCATATTTCAAGACAGAAGGGAACCGAAAGGCCCTTTACTAGTGCTTTTGAAACAAGTAAGGAAGTAGGCACTTTTCATTGTGCTGCCTGCGGTAACCCCTTATTTAAAAGTACAGCCAAGTTTGAAAGTGGTTGTGGCTGGCCTAGTTTTTTTGAACCTATCACGAAGAGCTCTATAATATATATACCCGATAACTCACTTGGTATGAGTCGTACCGAGGTTGAATGCGGAAAATGTAAAGGCCATTTAGGACATGTATTTGAAGATGGTCCCCCGCCCACAGGATTACGTTATTGCATTAATGGGGTAGTCTTAAGTTTAGAAAAAAATAAATCTTAAATAAGAAAACTTATTTACGCAGCAGCAGCTAAACTTGCTTTGTGTTTTTTCGTGAAATAATACATGGCATAGAGTGTAATAAATATGCCTACAAAAGAAAGTATCATCACACTTTGTGAAAAAAATTGGGTCCATTTTATTTCTAAGCTCATCCCTTCTTTGACTAGCATCACAGTTACGCTTCCTACATAGCCCACGGAATCGGCTACGTATATAAAGAAGCCTGCATTGCCTTTCATGGAAAAGGCAGCAATTAAGCGATCGAAGAAAATAGAATTAAAAGGTATATACACTAAGTATAAACCAAGTCCTACAAGTATCATCCACCAAAAAGGATCTAATAGTTGATGTGAAAAATAATAAGTAGAAACACCTGCTATTATAAAGCCCAGTAAAATAAAAACATGGGCCACCATCAAGGCCTTAAAACTATTTTTAATAAATACAACGGCGCCTATTATAATTAAAATAAAAATAGTAATGGGAATTTCTGTTTGCGTAAATATGGCCGGTCTTGAGCTAAAGCCCATCTCCTTCCACATATCGGCTGAAAAATTATCGCGTATATCTCTAAAAATAGTAGCGAATAAATAAATAGCTACAAAGGCAATGATGCCAGGTAAATATTGTTTTAATAAATATTTACGCTCCACGCCGGTCATGGGTATTCGTTTGGTTCTAAGCATTTCATCTTCTTCAGAAGGTGGCGGTACTTTTTCTAAACCATAGACACATATAATAAGAGGTAGGGCAAAAACTAATCCTGTGCAAAATGGAACCCAAAATTCTGTAATATGATATTGCGTCATTAGCCAGGCCCCCACGGATTTTACCCAACCAGAAGAAAAAATAAAACTGACCGCAAGCGCTGCCCCAATAAAATCGGTACTCTTACGTCCTTCTACATAAGAAAAAACAACGCCCCATAACATACCTAATGGGAATCCATTTAAAAATAAGAATACGACATTATAAGGCGCGGGCACGATGGCAAATAATAACCAAGCCAGCCAAGAAATACCAGTCAATAAAAAAATAGTTTTATACCTATTTACTTTTTGAAGTCCTGAGATAAATTTAATACCATAAAATTTTGCCAACATATAACCCAGCATTTGACTAATCACTAAAGCCGTTTTATAAGCAATAGGTCCAAAAATTAATCCGTCAAATGTGCATACAGTAAATGATTTTCTAAAACCAAAAATAAATACATAAGTGCCAAAAGATACAAGGGCTGCATAAAGCGCAATGGATTTATCTTTGGACAGTAAGGGCATATTTATCTTTTTTAATGGTATCTCAAATTTACATTTTAAACATGTATAATATTGACTAAATTAGTGTTTTATGAAACGACCTTCTATTTGTATTTCTCCTATTGATTGGGGCCTTGGCCATGCCACTAGGTGCATTTCACTCATTAAGGCTTTTGAAAAATTAGGATATCAAGTATATATAGCAACGGAAGGATATCATGAGGCCATTTTAAGAGAAGCGCTTCCTACTGCGCAGTTTTTACATTTAAGAGGCTACCGCATTCGATATGCTAAATGGGGTTTTAATCTTCCCCTTGTTTTGCTGTTTCAAGTTCCTCAAATTATTTATAGTATTATATATGAATACAGGTGGTTGAAAAAAGCACAGGCGCAATATAAATTTGATTTGATTGTTTCCGATAATCGTTTTGGATTTTATCATAAATCGGTGCCCTCTGTATTTATTACCCATCAATTAAATTTACAAATGCATTTTGAAGTAGCTACGCGTTTATTTCAAAAAATACAATATGCATGGCTTAAACGTTTTACGGCTTGTTGGATTCCAGATATAGAAGGGGCCCATAATTTATCAGGCATCTTAGCCAATCCAAAACATAAACCCAATATTCCTTTGTGGTATATGGGTTGCTTGTCGAGACTTATAGACACGCCTATTAATAGTATTACACATACTATATCTAATGATAGTAGTTCAGATAACAATAATGATAGAATCGTTTTTTTAGGTATTGTGTCGGGACCAGAGCCACAAAGAACCTTGCTTGAAAATTTATTATGGAAAGCAGGCAATAATTTAGATATTCCTTTTATAGTCATTGCAGGGACTCCTTCTAAAGACCAGCCCAATAAATTAATAAAAGAAAATAAAAATGCAAAACTATATGCACATTTAGCAGCACTTGAATTAGTGAGAGAAATTAAACGCGCTGAATATATTATTTGCAGAGGCGGCTATACTACTTTAATGGAATTAATTCCTTTTGAAAAAAAATTAATTTTTATTCCAACCCCTGGGCAAACAGAACAGATGTATTTAGGAAAATTATGGGAAGAAAAAAATTGGGCCCTTTGCTATGCACAAGAAAATTTTAAATTAAATATTGCATTAGAAGAAGCAAAAAGTTTTCATTTTAAACAAGCTCCCTTTAAAGCTTTCTCCATCGAGGCGCTTGAAGCTGCCATAAAGCAGTTAACTTTATAAATATGGCAGTTCAAAAAATAAATATTGAAGATTTTATAATGGAAACAGGATCAAGCATTGGTTCAAGCATTATAATAGATGTGCGAAGTCCTGCAGAATATGAGCATGCGCATATTCCTGCTGCACTGAACCTTCCTCTATTTGATAATGATGAGCGTGCAATGATTGGGACTACTTATAAAAAACAAAGTAGAGAGGCGGCTATTAAAGCAGGGCTACCACTATTTGGAAATAAGATGCTGCCCATGATTGAAACCGTTGAATGCTGGGTAGCTGCTGCTCAAAAAGAAAATGGTTTAACCAAGCCCACTCTATATGTACATTGTTGGAGAGGCGGCATGCGTAGTGCTGCAGTGGCCTGGCTATTAGACTTGTATGGATATAAAGTTATTCAATTAACAGGAGGTTACAAGGCTTATAGAAATTGGGTGCTGGAACAATTTACTATTGCATACCCACTCAAAGTGGTAGGAGGTTATACGGGTTCTGGCAAAACAGAAATTTTACACGCTTTGCAAGAAAAAAATTATTCAGTGATTGATTTAGAAGGACTAGCGCATCATAAAGGTTCTGCCTTTGGCGCCATTGGACAATTACCACAACCCAGTCAAGAAATGTTTGAAAACATTTTAGCTAAAAAATTATTTGAAGTCAATAAAAATAATAAGCCTATTTGGATAGAAGATGAAAGTCAAAGAATAGGAACAGTCTTAATTCCTACTCCCTTATTTCATTTGATGCGAAATAGTACTTGTTATTTTATGACTATTCCTTTTGAACAAAGGCTTTTATTTATACTAGAAGCGTATGGGAAATTTGATGTGCAAAGTTTAATAGAGGCCACCGAAAGAATTCAAAAAAGATTAGGGGGCTTAGAAACTAAAAACGCTGTAGCACATATTATGCTAGGTGAATTAAAAGAAGCCTTTTCTATTTTGTTAAAATACTATGACAAGTGGTATGAAAAAAATGAAAAAAAAGAGGTGCTTCCTACAATAGAATTAATTCCCGTTTTGTCTGAAATGGTCGATCCAAATCATAATGCCCATTTATTAGAAAAGCTAAGTGAATGATGCCTATCATCATTTATTATTTAAGTTTTTTGGTTATCTTCAATTTTATAAATTATGCAACAATTACTTGCTTGGTGGCTATTCAACATTAGGGGTTGGAAAATTGAAGGTAAATTTCATTTTGAATTGCCTAAGTCCATTATGATTGTGGCACCGCATACGCATTGGGTTGATTTTTTTATCGGACTAGCCGTTCGTAAAAAATTGCATTTTGAGTTTGTGCATTTTTTAGGCAAAAGCGAACTTTTTTGGCCACCCTTGGGTTGGCTTTTACGTTATTTAGGCGCCTACCCGGTGGACAGGCAGCAAAAGCATAATATGGTAGACCAGGTCGTGGAAATATTTAATAAAAAAGAGCGTTTTCATCTAGCCCTTTCTCCAGAAGGAACCCGAAAAAAGGTCACAAAGCTTAGGTCTGGCTTTTATCATATTGCCAAAAATGCTCATATTCCGATTGTGACCGTGGGTTTTGATTTTGCTCAAAGAAGGGTGGTTTTTGCAGAGCCCTTTTTTGCCTCAGCCGACGAAAAAGCAGATAAATACAAAATTGTGCAGTTTTTCAAGCAGTTTAAGGGCTATATCCCCGAATATGGGATCACCGAGGACTTGGAAAATTAGTCCTTTGTTTAACAAAATATTGTTTTTCGGTATAAACTATATTAGTATTTTTGTTCTAGACCTAGATATATTCATTTTTTAATAAAACAGATACAGTATGAAAAGTAAAATTTTTTTAGCGCTTGCCATTCTAAGCATTGGTGCTTCCTCTTGCGTAAGTCAAAAGAAATTGCAAGATGCAGAAGCTAAATACGGCCAGTTAAATGGAGCGTATGCGGATTTACAAGGTAAATACCGTGATGCACAAGATGCCATCACTAAAAGTAAAGCAGATGCTGAAAGAGCTTCTGATAGAACAAAATCATTACAAAGCACTATTGACGAATTAAACAAACAAGTTGATTTCTTAAAATCAAATAACAATGTTGTTTTAAGTCAATTAAAAGATATGTCTGTTGTGACAGGTGCACAAGCAGAAAGCATTAAAAAGTCATTAGACAATATTGGCGCTAAGGATTTATATATCCAAGGTTTACAAAGTTCAATGGCCCGCAAAGATTCTATCAACATGAACTTGGTGATGAATTTGAAAGGTGCGATTGGCGATTTAAGCGACGGAGATATCAATGTGAAAGTAGATAAAGGTGTTGTATACGTTGACATTTCTGATAAATTATTATTTAAAAGTGGCAGCTTCAACATTACTGATAAAGCAAAAGTAGTTTTAGGTAAAGTAGCAAAGGTATTGGCTGCGCAACCTGCTATTGAATTTATGGTAGAAGGTCATACCGATTCTAAGCAATTAATTAGCGGCGGTAATTTAATGGAAGACAACTGGGACTTAAGTGTGAAAAGAGCAACTACTATTGTTCGTGTATTAGAAGATACTTATGGTATCGATCCTAAGCGTATGACAGCAGCTGGTAGAAGTGAATACATTCCTGTTGCAGAAAATAATACGGCAGAAAATAGAGCAAGAAATCGCAGAACAAGAATTGTGATCCTTCCTCAATTAGATCAGTTCTTCCAATTGTTAGAGAAGAAGTAATTTCTTTTCTCTGTTTTAAAATAGTATAAACCCTTCCCGTTCATTCGGGAGGGGTTTATTTTTATAGAAAGTTTTCATTTTAAGTTTTCCACCTCTAACAATAATGAGGGGTCTTGCCCGTATCTTCGCAACATGCAAGAAGCGTATTTAAATGGTTTGAACGAAAAGCAATTAGAGGCGGTATTACATATTAAAGGCCCCTTAATGATTATTGCTGGTGCGGGTAGTGGTAAAACAAAGGTTTTAACCACCCGCGTGGCGCATCTAATGCATAGTGGGGTGGATTCTTTTAATATATTGGCACTTACTTTTACCAATAAGGCAGCGGCTGAAATGAAGGAGCGTGTCGAAAAAGCGCTAGGCAATTCCGAAGCAAGAAATTTATACATTGGTACTTTTCACAGTGTCTTTGCAAGAATACTAAGGGCAGAAGCAGATAAGCTAGGTTACCCAAAAAGTTTTACCATTTATGATACCGATGATTCTCGCTCTGTGATAAAAGCAGTAGTGAACGATATGGGTTTAGACGATAAATTATACAAACCCAATATTGTACATAATCGTATCTCTGGTGCCAAGAATGCGTTAGTAGGCCCCGCTGAATATGCGATGGATACTTTTTTAAAGCATGAAGATGCAAGATCGAACCGACCCGCCATCGCAGAAATATATGCAAGTTATGCGGCACGCTGTTTTAAAAACGGTGCGATGGACTTTGATGATTTGCTTTTTAAAATGCATGAGCTATTACAA
>JBEIIN010000065.1:0-8916 GCA_040380795.1 Sediminibacterium sp.
AGAAAACTATTTCAAAGCAGAAAGTAAAATATTAGTAATACATAGCGGAGGCTTGCAAGGAAATAGATCCTTGCCCTTAGGGACCTTGCTTTATTAAACTAGTTCGCTCAATAAAATCAATTCTCTTCAATTATACAAGTTCACAATCGAATATTAATTGAAAATGTTTTTTTATTTTTTCTTTTACGGCTTCGTAGTCTACTTTATGTCCTAATTCTTTTTCTAAAGAGGTAACTGTTTTGCCTTGTATACCACAAGGCACTATAAATTCGAAATGAGATAAATCGGTATTTACATTTAAGGCAAAACCATGCATAGTTATCCATCTACTACATTTAATGCCCATGGCGCAAATTTTTCTAGCCATAAAGGGATCATTAGGTTCTAACCAAACGCCTGTTTCTCCAGCGCTTCTTTCTCCCTTCAATCCATATTCAGCCAGCACATCAATAATAACTTGTTCAAGACTTCTTAAATACCAACCTAGGTCGGTTTTAAATTTATCTAAATCCAAAATGGGATACCCTACAATTTGCTGCAAGCCATGGTAAGTCACATCTCCCCCTCTATTGATATGAAAAAACTCAATGCCTAAATTCTTTAATTGCTCCTCAGACACTAAAACATGCGCTCTTTTACCACTTTTCCCTAAAGTAAATACAGGATTATGCTCTACCATTAATAATCTATGTTCTGTGTTCGAAGTTTTTAGATCCAGCTCGTTTTGCCTAGCCGCCCATTTGATTTGCGTATTTTTTAGTAGCAATTCCTCCTGGTAATCCCAACTGGGCTGATAGGAACGAATGCCCATATCCTCGAAAAAAACTTTTTGACGCATAAAGCAAAGTTACAAACTAAGCAGCAATATCCTACTTTTGCATCATGTCAGAAGAATTAGAGACCATAGCGGAAGAAAATAGCGAGTCCCTTTATGATCGAGTTTCCTTTACTGTAGATAAAGGCCAAGCCCCCATGCGTATTGATAAATGGGTACAAGCAAGAATTGAAGGTATTACCAGAAACAAATTACAAAACGGCATTGACGGCGGCTTTCTAACCGTGAATGGCAAAGTAGTGAAGAGTAATTACAAAACAAGACCCGGTGACGAAGTAGTATACTTAAGTATTATCAATCCAGAATACACCGACCTCAAACCTGAGGCCATGCACTTAGATATTGTTTATGAGGACGAAGCCGTGATGGTGATTAACAAGCCTTCCAATATGGTGGTGCATCCGGGCATTGGAAATTATACGGGCACACTGCTTAATGGAGTGGCGCATCATTTACTTTCCCAAAACCCAGAATTAAATGAAGAAGTACTTCCTCGCTTTGGACTAGTACATCGTATAGATAAAAATACGACCGGTTTAATTGTACTTGCTAAAACACCTGAAGCAGCGAGCCATTTAGCCAAACAATTTTTCAACCATACGGTTGAAAGAAAATATGTGGCCGTTGTTTGGGGAGATATGGAACAAGAAGAAGGCACCATTATGGCAAATATTGCACGTCATAAGTCGAATAGAAAAATGTTTGACGCTTACCCC
Organism: Sediminibacterium sp.; assembly: GCA_040380795.1. Taxonomy (GTDB): domain Bacteria; phylum Bacteroidota; class Bacteroidia; order Chitinophagales; family Chitinophagaceae; genus Sediminibacterium. Next base: position 1,552 of record JBEIIN010000065.1, read on the forward strand.
GATGAAGAAATTGGCAAGCATGCCATCACACACTATAAAGTGATAGAGCGTTATAATTATGTAACCTTAGTGTCTTGTATTTTGGAAACAGGAAGAACGCATCAAATTAGAGTACACATGAAACATATTGGCCATACACTATTCAACGATTTTGAATATGGTGGCGATAGAATTTTAAAAGGTACCATTTATACAAAGTATAAGCAGTTTGTAGATAATTGCTTTGACGCCTGCCCAAGATGTGCTTTACATGCACAAACCTTAGGCTTTATACATCCTACCACTGAAAAGCAGATTAGCTTTGATAGTCCACTGCCTTCAGATATGCAAGCAGTGATTGAAAAATGGAAATATTATAAAGCCTCGGCCAATCAATAGAAACATAATTAAAGCATAACCATTCCAACATAAAAAAAGGCGCTACCATTTCTGGAGCGCCTTTTTTATTTCTACAATTAATATCTAATAGCTAGTTTCTTAATTTTTATTTTGTGCATTTTGCATAGGCGATAATCCCATCGATTGTCCACGTCCCGTACCTTTCATTTTGAATAATGAAAAATTGGAAGGTGACGCCACTTTAGGCCAGCTATTATTATTCACATTAATATCTGCTGTTTCACGCATAGGATCTAGATTTATAGAGACTGCTTTTTTATTGGTTAAAAAAGTACTCACCACTTTATTTTCATTATGTCTCCAAATTTGAGCAGATAACTTTTGTAATTCTTTAGTGCCGTCTTCAAATGTAAATTCAACAATAATAGGCATTACTAAACCACCTTTATTTAAAAAAGTAATTTCATATAAATTTACATTTGCATATTTTACTTTTTCAGCATCTGTTAATGGTTCCATCGACCCATAACTCATTGCAGGTTGCTTAGTGACAGAATCATATGGCTCCAAACCTCTAGCATATCTCCAATAAAAATCACGCAAACTTGTATCGGCATCTGTTAAAAAAACAATGGACTTATCGGCTCTATTTCTAACTTTTGAAATATCATCAAAACCAGGAAGCATAGGTTTATCTATAGCTCTAGGCCCAGCAGCACCTATTCTGCCTCCACGACCACCCATTGTTGGCGCAGCGGTAGAACTCGGATCATACACAGCATGTCTCACAGTATCTATCGCAATATCAACCGGATCAATACCATAAAACCATCCTCTCCAATACCAATCTAAATCTATAGCACTTGCATCTTCCATGGTTCTAAATAAATCGGCAGGTGTTGGATGTTTAAATGCCCAACGACGAGCATATTCTTTAAAGGCGTAATCAAAAAGCTCACGGCCCATTACAGTTTCTCTTAAAATATTTAAAGCTGTTGCAGGTTTAGTATAAGCATTCGGTCCAAATTGAATAATATTTTCACTATTAGTCATGATGGGTTCCAATTGATCCTTAGGCAATCGCATGTAATCTGCAATAGTCCAGGCTGGACCTCCTCTTGTAGGAAATTTATTATCATATAATTCTTCTGTTAAATATTCTACGAATGAATTCAAGCCTTCGTCCATCCATGACCATTGACGTTCATCGCTATTAATAATCATAGGGAAGAAGTTATGGCCCACTTCATGAATAATAACACCTAACATTCCATTTTTAGCAGATTCTGTATAAGTGCCATCTTTTTCAGTACGACCATAGTTAAAACAAATCATAGGATACTCCATTCCATTAGAAGCTTCAATACTTTGTGCTACAGGATATGGATAAGGAATACTAAACTTAGAGTATGATTTAATGGTATGCGCTACTGCTTTCGTTGAAAACTTACGGTATAAACCATAGGCTTCTTTTCCATATCCACTCATGCACATTACTTTCTTACCTTCTACATTGGCAGCCATTGCATCCCAAATAAATTTACGGCTAGATCCAAAAGCAAAATCACGCACATTTTCTGCATTAAAAACCCAGGTCTTCTGTGTAGTGACTTTATTTTTTTCTGCATTTTTCGCTTCTTCCAAAGTAACTATCTCTATAGGCTCTGTAGAAGTTTGCGCTTTATTCCATCTAGCTAACTGTGCTGCAGATAATACCGCAGGATAATTTTGTGCTTGACCTGTTGCCATCACCACGTGATCACCTGGAACCGTGATGGCCACTTTATAATTACCAAAAACTAAAGCAAATTCTCCGCGGCCCGTAAATTGATGATTTTGCCATCCTTGAAAATCGGAATAGACACATAAACGAGGATACCATTGTGCCATCGTAAATAAATAGTTGCCGTCCTCAGGGAAATATTCATAACCACCTCTACCGGCAACGGTCATTCTATCAGTAATTTTATAGGTCCAACTTAATTTAAAAATAATTTTTTGACCTGGCTTTAATGGACTAGGCGTTTCAATACGCATCATCGTACCATTGATAGTATATTTCAATTTAGCCCCCATTGCATCTGTTAAAGAGGTAATGATATGACCCAATCCATTATCGGTTTTTTGTTCGATTAATTTATCAATAGTGGCAGTAGTTACCCCACGTCCTATGCGACTTTCTTCGGGGAAGCCTGCGTTATTAACTGTGCTATGTTCATTTTCATCTAACTGTAACCATAAATAAGTAAGTACATCAGGTGAGTTATTGTAATAGGTTACTGTTTCAGTACCAGATAACATTAATTTTTTTTCATCCAATGTGGCTTTGATATCATAATCTGCTCTTTGTTGCCAGTATTTTGTGCCTGGTGCACCACTTGCTGTTCGATACTCATTAGCCGTAGGCAAGATGGTTCCCAATTGCTCAAATTTGTTTCCGTGGTTTGATGTTGGATTATTTCGAATGTCTTGTGCTATTAAAACAGAACAAGTACTAAATAAAAATAAACCGATGTAAATAAATTTTTTCATAGTTAAAAATTATCATTAAAAAAAAGAAGCAATTCTTTCAACCACCATATTCAAAGCGAGAATGATTGCAATGACAGAACCTGCCTGAACATATCTTTTTCTATCTACTTTGAAAAGGTCTACGAATATAAATGAAATAATTAAAAGTAAACCCACAATGAGTAATTGTCCCAACTCCAGGCCTAGGTTAAAGGAAAATAAAGGACCTAGAATAGACTCCTCCTTCCCTAATAACATTTTAAGGTAATTACTAAAGCCTAGTCCATGAATAAGCCCAAAAAACAAGGCTAAATAGTAAATAACAGGATATTTTGAAGGACTTACTGAACTGCTTAAATTAAAGTTAGTAAATGCAGTAATGAGTATGGTTATGGGTATGAGTAGCTCAATAGTGGCAGCGGGAAAACTAATCCAATCCAAGGTACTTAAGGCCAGGGTGATAGAATGGCCAATAGTAAAAGCAGTAACTAATATTAATATTTTTTGCCATTCATTCCAACTATACCTAATCATTAAAGCTAAAATAAATAATATATGATCTGAGCCATTGATGTCAATGATATGCTTGTACCCTAAATGCAAATAAATTAGCATTTCATTCATATTGTTTAATTTTAGTATCTTAAATTCATATAAGCTTCTCAAAGGTACAAAAAAATAATTATGTCACTCATTGGAATCAAACCATTAGCTTCTTTATTTATTGCAGTAATGCACCCTTTTTTCGTATCTGTGATTGATATCAATCATAATGAAAAAGAAGCCACCATTGAAATTAGCGTGCGCTGTTTCACCAATGATCTAGAAAAAATGATTGCTGCCGATACCAAAACGACCATTGATTTATCAGCGCCCAGTCAAAAAAATAAAGGGGATGCCCTTCTAAAAGCTTATTTAACAAAGCGTTTGAACTTATCTGTAAATGGAAATAAATCTACTTTAGACTATGTTGGATTTGAAATTCAAAAAGAAAGTACTTGGACTTATTTTGAAATAAAAAATATAAAACAACTAAGTCAGCTCAATGTTTTATGCGAGATTTTATTTGGAGTGAATGACCAGCAAATAAATATTTTTCATGTAAATGCAAAAGGTGTTCGAAAAAGTTACGAACTCATCTTTCCTAAAAACACCACTCAATTTAATTTTTAAGGATAGTACTAATTATTTTAATGAATGTTTGTTTGACAAAGACATCCATTTCGAATAAACCCTTGCACCTGCATAGCCAATCATTAGGCCAAGCAAAGCGCCTGCCAATACATCTAATGGATAATGCACGCCTACATAAACTTGCGCATAACAGATAATACCTGCCCATACAAAAAACAAATAACTATACTTTTTGAATAAGGGTTGCAAAGTCATAAATACAAAAATGGCTAAAGAAAAATGATTGGTTGCATGAGAAGAAGTGAAACTGAAATTAGTGGGACAAGTTCCTAATAATAATTTTACATGCGTTAACATGGCTGGGTCGGCACAGGGCCTTAACCTGTGGAAGAAGGGTTTGAAAAAAAAGCTACTCAATTGATCAGACAGGCCTATGGTTATGGCTACAACAAATAACCATTTCCAAGCCTTCCAGCCCCAGCGGTAGAATACATAGCCTACTAAAGCCAGGTAGAAGGGGAACCAATGCTCAGAATTACGCATCCATGGCATAAATGCATCAAAGAATGGCAATGTCCATCGACCATTGATAAGCTCAAATAAGGCCTGGTCTGCCTGCTTCAAAGATGCCCAAATGTCTAGTATCATGCCATAAAGATACAAGGAAGTGTAAAAATTTAAAGTAAATTTGCCGAACCAATTTTTAAAGTAAAAAGAGCAGCTATGGCACTTATTAAAAGTATTTCAGGATTTAGAGGCACCATTGGAGGTAAACCCAATGATAACCTTACTCCTATCGATATTGTTAAATTTGCCTCTGCCTATGGCAGCTGGCTGCTGCATAAAGCACCTGGCAAGAAAAAAGTAGTGGTGGGTAGAGACGGAAGAATGAGCGGGGAAATGGTTGAAGTATTGGTAGAACAGAGCCTTTTGGCCTTAGGAATAGATGTAATTCATTTGGGATTAAGCACCACGCCCACCGTTGAAATGGCCGTGGTTTTTGAAAAAGCTGATGGTGGTATTATTTTAACAGCCAGCCATAACCCTAAACAGTGGAATGCTTTAAAACTATTAAATGAAAAAGGTGAGTTTGTAAGTGGGGAGGAAGGAAAGACTATTTTAACCTTAGCGGCTAACGAAGATTTCAATTATGCAAGCATCGATGATTTAGGAAAAATAATTCTAAATACCGATAGTCTTGAAAAACATATTCAAGCCATTCTAAATTACCCATTAGTAGATGTGAATGCTATAAAAGCAGCTCAATTCTCTGTGGTAGTAGATGCCATTAATAGTTCAGGTGCTTTTACAGTGCCTGCCTTACTAAAAGCCATTGGTGTAAATGATGTAACTATATTAAATGGCGATATGCATGGCAATTTTGCGCATAACCCAGAGCCATTGAAAGAAAATCTTACTGAACTTTGCGATACGGTGCTTTCTAAAAAAGCAAGCCTAGGTATTGCCGTAGACCCTGATGTAGACCGCCTATGTTTTGTAAGTGAAAATGGAGAATTATTTGGAGAAGAATATACACTGGTAGCCGTAGCCGATTATATTTTACAAAATAAAAAAGGAGCTACTGTTAGTAATTTATCTTCTACCCGCGCTTTAAGAGATGTCACTGAAAAATATGGCTGTAGTTATTTTGCAAGCGCGGTAGGTGAAGTGAATGTGGTGAACAAAATGAAAAATGAAAAGGCCGTTATAGGGGGTGAAGGCAATGGTGGTATTATTCTACCTGATTTACATTACGGAAGAGACGCCTTAATTGGTATTGCTTTATTTTTGACGCATTTAGCAAAAAGTAAAATGAGCGCTTCTGCTTTGAGAGCCAGCTACCCTGCTTATTTTATGAGTAAGAAAAAAATGGATCTCGACGCCTCTATTTCACTTAGTAAAGTATTTGAGGTACTTGCTACAAAATTTGCAGCCTTCCCTATTAATAAAGAAGATGGCTTTAAAATTGATTTTGAAAACGAATGGGTGCATTTAAGATCTAGTAATACAGAACCTATATTTCGTATTTATACAGAAGCGCCCTCACAGGCAGCTGCCGATAAATTAGCAGACGAGATTATTTCAATTATAGCTACAATTAACTAACTTAGAAAAAGTTTGAAGTTTAAAATCTACATTATAGACTAGATATACATTGATCCATGGAAAGAATTTATCTTGATAACGCGGCGACTACTTCACTAGACCCCTTGGTCTTAGAAGCCATGATGCCTTATATGACCGAGAAATTTGGCAACCCTTCTTCTATATACAGCTATGGGCGTGAAACAAGAATGGCCATTGAACAAGCTAGAAAACAAGTGGCTAAAATTTTAGGCGCTCGCCCTGCTGAAATATTTTTTACAAGTGGGGGCACTGAAAGTAGTAATACTGTTTTACATGCTGCCATGGAAAACTTGGACTGTAAACATATTGTAAGCTCTCCCATCGAACACCATGCTACCCTTCATACTGTAAGCCATTTGGCTAAAAAATATAATGCAAAGCTTAGTTTGGTTAATATTCTTCCCAATGGCCATATAGATACTGCTCATCTTGAACAAATTCTTGCAGCTAGTAATGAAAAAACTATTGTGAGCATTATGCATGCTAATAATGAAATTGGCAATATGATTGACCTAATGGAAGTAGGTGCTATTTGTAAAAAGTATAATGCTTATTTCCATAGCGATACCGTTCAAACCGTCGGGCATTTCCCTTTTGACTTAGCCAATACCCCTGTAGATTTTATTACAGGTGCAGGACATAAATTTCATGGGCCAAAAGGCGTCGGCATTTTATACATTAGTGAAAATATAAAGATCAATCCTTTATTACACGGCGGGGCACAGGAAAGAAATATGCGTGCAGGTACTGAAAATTTATATGGCATTGTAGGATTAGCCAAGGCTTTAGAAATGGCTACTGAAAATTTTGAAAAAGACGGTGAGACTATTGCTGGTTTAAAAAAATACATGCACGATGAACTGGTGAATAAAGTTCCAGGGGTGAGTTTTAATGGCGATCCTTTTGGTAAAAGTCTTTACACTACCCTTAGTGTTAATTTTCCTAAGTCGGAAAGAACAGAAATGATTTTATTTAATTTAGACATTCAACATATTTGTGCTAGTGGCGGCAGCGCCTGTTCTAGTGGCGCACAAACAGGCTCTCATGTTATACAGGCGCTACATAAAGGAAGTAATGATGTCACTGTTCGTTTTTCTTTCTGCAAACACAATACAAAAGCCGAAATTGATACAGTAGTAGCTACCCTATTAACTATCTTATAAATTAATTCTAAACAAACTTCATAAAAAAAGGTCCTTCGATTTATCGGAGGACCTTTTTTAGTATTATGAATTTCTAGTGTTCAGACTTTAT
>JBEIIN010000066.1:0-8769 GCA_040380795.1 Sediminibacterium sp.
CCCGATTTAAAATAAGTAGTAGCATTACCTAGTACGATACTAATACTACTAATACCTAAAGGATTGTCTTGAATGCTAGCTACTGAGTTATTGGGAATTTTATAAGCTTCATTTAATTTAACAGAAACAATAATTGAAGCTAGATTGTCTTTTTGATTTTCAATTTCAAAAACCGTTCCCACTTGGTAGCCATTTACAAATACAGGGTTAGAAACAATGAGTCCTTTGGTATCGGCATATTTTGCGTAAATATAGTTACCTGGTTGAAATATGGTTTTCCCCTTTAGAAAATTAAATCCTATAATCATTAAGGTTATGGCAATTACGGTTAGCGCGCCCACCGTGGTTTCGTTTGATACTTTCATCTTGAATGAATTAAATAATCTTTGTGTAAAATTAGCTAAAAAAGGGGAGCTAATTGGTATTTGTCTTTTTCTGGTTTTCCAGAGAATTTTTATACCTTAATATTGACTTGGTAATTACCTCGCAAATTTGATTTTGACCCTCATCGCTATTGAGATAATCCTCATCTTCTGGATTGGAAATAAAGCCAGTTTCGACTAGTACCGCAGGCATTTGAACGGCTGCTAGTACCCAAATTCCTTTCTGCCTTTGTTTGGCTTCTCTACTAATTCGACCAGCAGCTTTAAATTCTTCCTCAATGGTTAAGGCTAAACTAGCCGCTCTTTGAAAAAATTGCTGAGTCAGTAAACTTACCATCATTGATCGGGTAGGGTCGGCTTCTTCAATCTCTTTGATTTGTTTTATAGATACGGAGTCTAATTTTTCCACTACATCATCTACTGCCTCATTGGCCATATCCTTTTTTTGATCGGACTTCCCCACATTATATATAAAGGTTTCTGTACCCCTTGCTGTACTTGGTGTGTAGGTAGTTTTATATAAGGGCACTCTTCTGGTTACCTTTCTTTTCACCCCTTTTTTCTTTACGGTATAGGTCTTATTGGTATATCCAATAATTTCTCTACTTCGACTAGGGTTAGCTGCATTAGTATGTATACAAATAAATAAATCACCTTTGGCTGCATTTGCAATATTGGCTTTTTCCACTACGGAATTATAGATATCCGTTCTACGCGTAAGAACCACTTCAACATCAGGGATGGATTGATTGATATATTCCTCTAGTTTTAAAGAAATGGCCAGAGACACTTCTGCTTCAGTAGAATATTTGCCATTAGAACCCGGATCTGTGCCACCATGACCTGGGTCAATAATGATACGTTTGATGGTTTTGGATGAGTTTTGGGCTTCCGTACTTAAGCTAATAAGGGTAAAAAGGGCTATTACGCTATAAGTAAATGCTAAAATCAGTCTATTTTGCTTCATAATCAGTGCCTTAATGCTGTTTTAGTTTATTTTTGCTGCTGTGATAATAGCAGGATACAAAAATAACGTAAAATACAGGCGTTCTATTGTAAATGGTAGCATTTTACTAACATTAACAATAGTTTTAATGCCCATAATGGGTGTTTTTGCGCAGGCCAAATTAAAGGCAGCAGCAAAAGACAGTGTTTCTGTTAAATCAGATACCCTTTCTAAGAACAATGATAGTACTTATATTAAGTCACTTAGAATATCCAAGGATAGTATAGATACCCCTGTTAATTATAATGCAGAAGATTCAGGCGTGATGATTATGTCTACCAAAGAATTCTTTTTGTATGGTAAGGCTAAGACCACTTATAAAACTTCAGAATTAGAGGCAGCCACCATCGTCTATGACCAGCAAAGTCAAAATATTAAAGCATATGGCGCAAAGGATACTACTGGAAATCCTTTAAGTAATCCAAAATTCAAAGAAGGGTCTATGTCTTCGGTGAATGACTCTATTTTTTTTAATATGAAGTCGGGGAAGGGGCTTACAAAAAATACCAATTTTCAACAAGGTGAAATTTTTATAAATGCCACCACCATGAAAAAGGTAAATCAAAATGAGGCTTTTGCATGGAAGGCTAGGTTTACTACTTGTAATTTAGACCATCCCCATTTTGCTTTTAGAACCAATAGATTAAAAATAATTACCGAAAAAATTGGTGTATCAGGCCCGGCCTTTCCAGAATTTGAGGGAGTGCCTTTCCCGATTGGTATTCCATTTGGAATTTTTCCTTTATCAAGAGGGAAGCATTCTGGTTTGATGGCACCTGCCTTTTCTACGAGTGAAGATTTTGGTTTAGGCTTTGAAGGATTAGGCTATTATAAAGTACTGAGTGATAATTTTGATGCCACCATAAGAAGTAATATTTATTCATATGGAGGATGGAGTGCGAATTTAAATAGTAAATATATTTTACGCTATAAATACATTGGTAATTTTAACCTTAGTTTACAAAATTCAAGAATATTGAATAGAAATGTAAATATAGCCAGTGAATTTACTGGGGGTAAAACATTTATGATTAATTGGTCTCATTCGATGGACTCAAGGGCATTACCGGGTACTAATTTTTCTGCTAATGTAAATTTTGGAAGCACTAAGTATAATAGTTATTTATTGAATAACCCTTATCAGAATTTTCAAAACCAAATTAGCTCTTCCATTAGTTATAGTAAATCTTGGGATAATAAATATAATTTATCAGTAAACTTGAATCATAGTCAGAATAATAATTTAGGTTTGGTGAATTTAAGTTTGCCCAATATTAATTTTAATGCATTGACTATATATCCTTTTCAGTCCAAGAATAAGGTGGGTAATGGAAAATGGTATGAAAAATTAGGAGTAGGGTATAATGGATCTTTTCAGAATCAAATGGCATTTTATGATTCCGCCTTTAATTTCAACAGATTATTAGATACGATGCAATGGGGCGCTACACATAATATTCCTATTAGTGTTTCTCTTCCTTCCTTAGGCCCTATTACCATTACACCTTCTATAAGTTTTGATGAAAAATGGTTTGGTCGACAAAACACGAAGTCTTGGAATAGCCTATTAAATAAGGTAGATACGAGTTATGAAAAAGGGTTTTTTAGAGCGCCCAATGTAAGTTTTGGTCTAGGAACAGCAAGTAGAATTTTTGGAACCTATAAATTCAAAAGCGATTATGTACAAGCTATTCGTCATGAATTAAGGCCCAGTATCTCCTTTAATTATTCACCCAATTTAGCTAAATCTTATTATTATTCCACACAAATTGATTCTACTGGAAGAACTTACCGCTTTTCAAAATATGATGGAGGCGCTTTAGGGGGTGCTTATTCAGAAGGAACTTTTGGAGGTTTAAGTTTTGGTTTAGATAATTTGCTAGAGATGAAAGTAAAAGATAAAAATGATACTAGTGCTGAGAGCTTTAAAAAAGTTAAATTAATTGAAGGGTTTGGCTTTACTTCTAATTATAACTTTCTAGCCGATAGTTTTCAGTTAGGTAATTTTAATTTTTATGCGCGTACACTCTTATTTGATAAGTTTAACATATCATCTTCTTTCAGCGTAGATCCTTATGCCAATGATGCGCAAGGGTTTAGGGTGAATAAATTAGATATCGACCCTACTAAATTAAAATTCGGACATATCACGAATGGAGGAGTATCCATTGCTACCTCTTTTAAAAGTAAATCGAAAGACAATGCGGCCTCTAAGAAAAAAGAAATTCCTATCGACCCCTTCATGACCCCCGATGAACAACAAAGGCAATTACAATATGTAAGAGCCAACCCTGCAGAGTTTACCGATTTTGATATTCCATGGACTTTAACCGTTTCTTACTCTTTCCAATTTTCTAGAATGATTAAACCCGATTATTCAGGGTTTAAATTACAAACTTATTCAAGTTTGAATTTTAATGGAGACTTTAGCTTAACACCCAAGTGGAAAATTGGAGGAACAGGCTATGTAGACGTGGCCAAGGCTAGTATTCAACAACTTAGTATGTTTATAACGCGTGAGATGCACTGCTGGCAGTTAGCTATCAATGTGACACCTATTGGTATGTACCGTTCTTTCAGTATTACTGTGAATCCTAAATCGGGTATACTAAGAGACTTGAAAATTAATAGAAGTAGAACATTCTCTTCTTCAAGTAACTAATTTTTATCATTATTCTTTAAATAGTAATTAGCCATTACATCATAAACGGCTTTTTTCAAACTGTCTTTATCATGGCCTTGCGGATAGATAGCAGGAAGAATATGCATATCTATTTTTCCAGGGGTAAAGTATAAGATAGGTCTTGCAGGGAGTATTTTTTTAGTATTTAATAAAACTACTGGGATAATTGGTTTCTGTGTTTCAACGGATAATTTAAAAGCCCCATCATAAAAAGATTTTAAAGGTTCCGTGGTTTTATTTCTTGTGCCTTCTGGATAAATTAACATGTCTAATCCATTGTCCAAGACATTCACCATTTTATCGAAACTTTCTTTACGACTATTGTGGTCTTTTCGATCTACCACCACAGTAGCAAATTGGTAAATCCATCCAAATAAAGGAACATATACAAAACTTTTTTTTGCAATGGTTTTATTGGCTCTTGGTAAAAAGGGGGTGCTTATGGGTATATCAATTAAACTATTATGATTACATACTACAACGGCATTGGGCATTCCTTTAAAAACTTCTTTCCCTTTAACACTATACCTGCAACCAGATAAAAATAAGAACAATCTCATCCACATTTGAGATACTCTTCTATGGTATCTTGTTTTAAAAGGGTCTGGCATAAAGAAACATAATAAATACAACCATAAAAAAATAAACATGGTAGAGGCAAATACGAGTAGTGCCCAAATGGCTAATGTTCTTGCAATAATATTTTTTACCAATTTCATATTTTTATTTAAATAGCCCAGTCAATGGGGTCTATATTATTTTTTACTAGGTATTCATTGGTAGCACTAAAATGTTTACAACCAAAAAAACCATTATAAGCACTAAAGGGAGAAGGGTGTGCTGCTTTTAGAATTTTATGTTTTGAACTGTCTATGAGTTTTATTTTTTCTTGTGCGAAATTACCCCATAAAATAAAAACCAATCCTGTTTTTTGTGATGAAAGTGATAGAATTACATCGTCCGTAAATTTTGTCCAACCAATTTTAGCATGGCTGGCAGGTTCATTAGCCCTTACTGTAAGTACTACATTTAATAATAGCACCCCTTGCTTCGCCCATGTACTTAAATTGCCTGAACTTGGAATTGACATGCCAATATCTTTATGTAGTTCTTTGAAAATATTCACTAAAGAAGGAGGTGGTTTAATTCCATCGGGTACAGAAAAACTTAAACCCATTGCTTGGTTGGGGTTATGATAAGGGTCTTGACCTAAAATAATCACTTTTACTTTATCATAGGGGGTTAAGCTAAAAGCATTGAATATAAGACCACCACTCGGATATATAGTTGTATTTAATGCTTTTTCGGCTTTTAAATGGTTGGCAATTTGGCTAAAATAGGGCTTATCGAATAAATCCGACAGCGCATTTTTCCAACTAGTTTCCATTTTAATTTCCATAATTTATAAATAATTGTAGTTCAATCTAAATAAAGATAAATGATGTATAACAAACCACCATTATTGCTTTTACAATCTAGCATTTTGATATATGTACTTTAATAATTTGAATCGATTACTATTTTTTTCCATGTCGATGATCAATTCTTTTTTATTCAAGGTTTCAAGTGCAGGTAAACTAGGATTATTTCCTTGTAAACGTGCTAGGTTGTCTAAAGCGATATAACCAAATGCGGCAACTACATTTAATATAATAGATAAATCATTTTTACGTAGAATCTTTACAGGAAGCTTTCTTATACTATCATTTAAGGCCTGTGCATGCTGATGATATAGTATATAAATAGCTTCATGCTGTTTAGCTCTTACAGCAAGTGTAATAATTCCTTCTTGTATATCTTTATATATGTCATATAAATCGTTGGTGAGTTGTATCAAACCTCCTAAAGCATACCAAGTGGCATCAGCTTCTGGAAGATAGGGGGTATCTAGATAATGTCTGCACATAAGTAAACAAAATCCGCCTTTTCGAGTAGTAATAGACAATAAAGTCTCGTCACTCACTTTTGGATTAAATTGTTCTAAGGAATCTTTTTGTGCTTTATGAAGTCCTTCATAGTCTTTAAAATATTGAACGCTGTCTGCTACATCATTTAATAAACGGGAATGTGTATAAATAAATACTTTTTCAAAAAATGTTTCTGCAATATATTCTTCGGGATGATAAAAAATAGAATCTATCTGTTCAAGGGTTAGCGTTTTATCATCAAAAAAATCGTCGTAGACTGAAACCATTATAAAATAAAGTATATTTCTTTCTTTTTCGTTTGAATTGTTATTTCGACCATATAAACTACTAAAACTATCGTTGATATAATGTTGTTGAATGCTATATCTTCTTACAACTTTCTCTAAGGTTTTTTGATCAAACTTTCCATCGAATTTTAGTTCAACCCTATGTAGGTATTCGGTAGCCCATTTTTCGGAATGTTTTAATCCGGAATAAGTTTTAAGCGTTAAACTAGCAATAGATTTTATATAAGAGACTAAGTACATATTTATTAAAATTATAATAAAATGTTTATAAAGGCTACAGAAATTAAGTAGGCTATTTATTTTTCTTAGCCAATGCAATGGGTTCAAAAGGGCCAAACTTATGTTGCTGTTCTGAAAAGGTATCTGCATAAGGGCCAAAAGGGTAGTCGACTGGTTTTGTAGCAAGTAGGGGGAAGTCTTTGGATTTATCCTTGGAAGGCCTTGGTTGTGCATTAATATAAGCAGCTAAATTCCAAGCATCTTTAATACTTACACTAGGTGCCTGATAATTTATTCCATTGGGCATATTGTTTTTAATAAAGCCTGCAAGTTTAGATAATTGAAATAAACCTGCAGCGTCGTTATAACTATGTTTGCCCCATAAAGGAGGGTATAAATACATATTACCGGTACTATCTATTTGACCTTCACCATTGGCCCCATGACATTTTTGACAATTTTGCACATAAGTAATTTTTCCTTCGGTTGGACTTGCTGCAGTTTTTAAATAAGGTAATATTTCAATACCAGATCCTTTTACTTTTTTACCTTTAACAACATCATTACCTAGCCATTTAATATAAGCGTATATGGCTTTCATTTCTTTAGAGTTCGTATCTAATGCTTTGCCATTTAAACTTCGCTCCATACAATCATTCACTCTTTTGTATATAGTTTCTAAACTGCCCGATCTTTCTCTAAACTTTGGATACGTTGAATAGACCGAGCCATAGTTTAATCCCCAGGGTTTAGTACCTGCTTCTAAATGACAGTTCTGACAATTCATTCCATTAGTAGTTTGTTGCACTGTTCCTTTTGGCCCTAAATATTTGGACGTGTGTGCAATTAATTCATAACCATAACGAATTAAATTTCCTTTTTCAGTATCAACTGGAATTTGATTAGGCGAGGAGCCCACCCAAGCAGATGTATCCATGCCTTCTATTCTAGAAAGCATAGTAGTTTCTTGTTCTTTAGCATCTCTACGGAAACTATAATAGGCAGAAACCAATGTAGCTAAAATGAATAAACTATAAAAAATACGTCGACGCATAGTAGATTTTTAAAAGCAATATTAATTTACACCCGCTTTTAAATAAGACCAGCCTGCTTCTTGTTTTAATATCAGTTCCGCAACACCAGACGGTACCGTAAAAGCAATAGTAAGTAATTCACTTTTATCTATATGATACTTACGCATTGAATTCTCGCAGGCTAAAAACTGCACATTTTTTTTAGACATTTCAATTACTTCATTGGCTAAATGTGTTTTAGCGGCTACTAATAAGCCTAATGCTTTTCCATGTATTACTACTTCTACTTCTACATTATTCGGCCATATATTTTGTAAATTTTTTATATTGCCAATGGCAGAAGACCAGGCAGCAGTATCGGCTGTATTCAATTGAACAACTACTTTATGTTTTTGCGCTGTATTTTGAGCCTTCGTGCTAGTAAAAATAAAAGCAGTCAAGAAACTTAGTATTAGAAAGCGCATCAATTTTTTCATGGAGATAATTTGTATGAATTTAAGAAAAAATCAATTAAACACGAGTGCTTACCAAAGGATTAGCTCACACTTCGTGTTCGCTGTTCCTCAAGCTTACCCAAAGGATTAGCTCACACTTCGTGTTCGCTGATCCTTGTTCCTCAAGCTTACCCAAAGCCTTTCAAGGATACCGATACTCGGTATCCTTAGCTTTTGTCATTCTCGTCTGCTTACACAAGCGAGCTTGTGACGCTTCCTTAAATGACAAAAGCCCATCACTTTCGTGATAGGCTTTGTGATTCGGATTGGATTCGAACCAATGGCCCTCATCTTAGAAGGATGACGCTCTATCCAGCTGAGCTACCGAACCGATTATCCCCAGTGCAAAACATTGGCTTGGGGTTGCAAAATAAAGATAATTTGAGCGTTTTTCAAAGAAAATTTGACTCAAATTGGTCTACATCAATCCTTTACCATCAAATCTCGAATCACCACACTCGCTACTGTACAGCCAAAAATGGCAGGCATATAGCTCAATGTGCCAATGATTGATTTTTTAGGAAAGGCTTTTTCGGTTACAATTATTTTATCCTGATCGGCTTTCTCTGGGCTAAATACAACCTTTAAACCCTTTTTAATCCCCATGGATTGTAATCTTTTGCGCACATATTTTGCAAGATTGCAGATATAGGTTTTTGAGATATCAGTCACTTTTATTTGACTTGGATCTACTTTACCTCCAGCGCCCATAGAACTTACAATGGGTAAATTTCG
>JBEIIN010000067.1:0-8646 GCA_040380795.1 Sediminibacterium sp.
CCTTTGCTATTAGCTCCTTTAAAAAAATTCCCAAAGAAAAAATGGGTATTGTGTTTTTATCTGGGTTTTTAGGAAATTTTATTCCATCCTACCTTTTTTGTATTGCAGAAACCAATATAGATAGTTCCTTGGCAGGTATTTTAAATTCACTCACGCCCTTATTTACCATACTAGTGGGTTTATCTTTTTTTAATGCCTCTATTAATAAACAAAAAATGCTTGGGGTAATTATTGGCTTTATAGGCCTTTGTTTACTTTTTGCAGCAGGTAAAAATATTAGTTTTCAAAACCTATCCTTTGCCTCTTTAGTATTAGTCGCCACTTTTTTTTATGGCTTGAATGTAAATGTGGTAGGCAAGTATTTAAATAATATGCGCGCTATTGATATTGCTTCTGTGGCCTTTGCTTTTTTAATTATACCAAGTGCCCTTATACTTTATATAACGGGTTATTTTAGTATGTCATTTAATAGCCCAGGGTTCCAACAGGCTACCATGGCAAGTATTGTTTTAGGAGTAGTAGGTACAGCTATTGCCTCTATTTTATTTTATATGCTTATTAAAAGGTCTAGTATTATTTTTGCTTCCATGGTTACCTATGGCATTCCTGTTATTGCAGTGGCCTGGGGCCTGTATTATGGAGAGTCTATTTCTTCCTTACAAATAGGTAGCCTACTGATTATATTAGCTGGTGTGTATATAGTAAATAAGCCCCAACAGGCTTAGTGTTAGGGCTTATTCTATTTTATTAACTTTTATTAACTTAAAATATTTTTTTAAGCTTAAATTAAATAGGATTGACAGTCTTTTAAACAGTCATTATTTCTTTTTCCTTTGATTCTAAATGCTTTTCTACTAGGGCAATATGCTTATCGGTAATAACTTGAATTTCATCTTCCGCACCTTTACAAATATCTTCACTCAAACCCTCTTTTTGTAATTTCTTTACTTGCTCAATATGATCGCGTCTGATATTACGAATGGAAACCTTACTTAGTTCTCCTTCAGCACTGGCCTTTTTAAATAATTCCTTTCTTCTCTCTTCAGTTAAGGGTGGTGTAAACAAACGAATTTGAATTCCATCGTTCTGTGGGGTAATACCAATATTAGCAGCCATGATGGCTCTTTCAATTAAGGGTAGCATATTTTTTTCCCAAGGTTGAATGCTTAGGGTTCTGCTATCCAATATCTGCACATTACCTACTTGACTAATAGGCGTGGGTGTACCATAATAATCGACATTGATACCCTCTAAAATAGAAGGGGAAGCCTTGCCCGCTCTAATTTTAGAAATCTCTATTTCTAAGTGATTAATGGCCTTTTTCATCCCCGCTTCGGCACTAACTGTTACTTTCTTTAATTCTTCTGACATACATATTCATTGAGGCTACAAAGCTAATAAATCCTAGCTATTGTTGATAAGTCTTTTTTTGGGCTTTTTCCCAAATTTTTCAGTGCAAATTAGCCTATGAATTCTATCTTTGCCCTCAACCCTATAGCTATGAATAAATCTACTGCAGAATTAACTAAGATTGCCTCTCAAATTAGAAGAGATATTGTAAGAATGGTACATGCGCAACAAAGTGGACATCCAGGTGGTTCTTTAGGTTGTGCCGATTTCTTAACAGCCCTTTATTTTAAAGTAATGAAAATTGATACTAACTTTTCAATGGATGGTATCAACGAAGATCTTTTCTTTTTATCGAATGGTCATATCTCTCCGGTATTTTATTCAGTACTAGCAAGGTCTGGTTATTTTGATGTAAAAGAATTAGCCAGTTTTAGAAAAATAAATTCAAGATTACAAGGCCATCCTACTACACATGAGCATTTACCAGGCATTAGAATTGCAAGTGGTTCATTGGGCCAAGGATTAAGCGTAGCCATTGGCGCAGCCTTAACTAAGAAATACAATAAAGACAATAGAACTATTTATAGCCTTCATGGCGATGGTGAATTACAAGAAGGACAAATTTGGGAAGCAGTCATGTTCGCTGCACATAATAAAGTAGACAACTTAATTGCTACAGTGGATGTGAATGGTCAACAAATTGACGGCCCTTTAAGCAAAGTATTATCATTGGATAGTTTAGAAGATAAATTCAAAGCCTTTCATTGGACCGTTTTACATATGGACGGACATGACATGGAAAATATACTTACGACACTTGACAAAGCTAAATCCCTAACAGGACAAGGCAAGCCTATTTGTATTTTAATGAAAACTGAAATGGGTAAGGGTGTTGACTTTATGGAAGGTAGCCACGAGTGGCATGGTATTGCACCTAACGATGAGCAACTTACAAAAGCGTTAGGACAATTAGAAGAAACCTTAGGCGATTATTAATTTATTCTAAGATTTTATAAAATATAAATCTTAGAATAAATCTCTCTTTTTGATTTTCTCTACTATAGAAATTTTATAGAATATAAATTTCTATAATTAATCTCTTTTTGATTTTTTTTAGTTTCTCCTATCAAGATAAATTAAGTATAATTTATCTTGTCATTTTTTTACTCCGCTTAACTTATTTTTTCGAACAGACGTGCTGAGGCCTTGCGCGCTGGTATCCAACCTGCTGCAATAGCAATCACCATTACTAAGAGTATAATGGCTATATAATCTTCTGCCATGGGTTTTATAGGATAATAATCAATTACAAAAGAATTACCTCCCAATTTTATAAGATGAAATTTATTTTGAACGAAGCAAAATAAACTAGCTAAGCCCCCGCCAATAAAGGCGCCCATAAAGGCCATGATACCCGATAGCATTAAAAATATTTTTTGAATGTCCCAGGGCTTAGCGCCCATGGCATGCAGCACGTGAATGTCTTTTTGTTTTTCTAAAACAAGCATGGTTAAAGCACCTACTAAATTAAATGAAGCCACTATCATGATTAAAGCAAGTATGGCAAAGATGATCCACTTTTCCATTTGCATAATTTTATAGAGATCGGCATTTTGTTGGTACTTATCTTTTACTTGAAAACCGGCACCTAATTGTTTTTTTATTTCAGTTATGACTTGCGCTTGCTTATTGGGCAGAACAGCCATTTCAATAGCCGAATACTGGCTAGTATCTAAATCAAATAAATACTGCGCAAAAGAATAATTGGTGAAAACATACTGGTCGTCAAATTCTTGTTGTACTGAAAAAGCGCCGCCTTGCACCGCAGTTAAATTACTCAATTGATTGATATTGGCAAAACCCTTCCCCGATCTATTGACTGCATAGAGTTGTAAGGTGTCTCCAATAAAAGAACGGAACAATCCCAGCTTCTGTTCAACACCAATGCCTAATAATAAAATGGGATTTTCTATACTGCCCATTTCATATTGGCCTCGCTTCATGTACTTAGCGACATTATTTATTTTACTATAATTTTTGTCTACTCCTTTCACTAGCACCACCGATTGTAAATCGCCTTTCACGAGCAAGGCCCTACTCTCAACCACTTTACTCACGGCCCTTACGCCCTCTATAGATGTTAATTTTTGATAAGGTGCATCCTTCATGGAAAAAAATTTTCCTTGTACCGGCGTTACGCGTATATCGGCGTAAAAGTCGGCATACAAACCTTTGACTACTTCTGTAAATCCATTGGAAACACTTAGTACAATAATAAGGGAAGCGGTGCCAACTGCAATACCCACAACACTTACCCAGGCAATCATTTGGATTGCTTGAAAATTATATTTTCCTCTAAAATAACGCCATGCAAATAAAAAATGCACTTATAAATTTTTTAGAATCTCATCCATTTTAAAAACATAATCCAAAGTATCGTCCAAGTAAAATTGCAAGACAGGAATGCGTCTTAATTGATGCTTCATGGTATCAGAAAGATGCTTCTTGATTTCCCATGCCTGTGATTGAATTTTCTTAAAAGAGGCTTCTGTATCCTTTACCTGAAATAAACTCAAATAAATTCTAGCCTCTAATAAATCGGGGGTGACTTTCACAGAAGAGATGGAAATCATCCCCCCTTGTAAATTAGTAAGCCCTAATTTTAAGAAGATATCGTTAAGGGCGCTCTGAATGGCCCCGGCCACCTGTTTTTGTCTTTTTCCTTCCTCCATAATCAAAATCGTTGATTCGCTGTAAAATTAGTTACTTTGCTCATTATTCTGCGGGAATAATTTTGAATATGAAGAAATTTATTCGCATCATAAGTTATATCAGAGAATACAAGGCCTATATGGCTTGGTATAGCCTATTTATTACCTTATCTATAGTGTTTGGCTTGTTTTCCTTGGGTATGCTCATGCCCTTTATGGACCTTATATTTGGAAGCAGCGAATTAACCGGTGTTGTTAAAGCCACGACCGCAGCTAGCGGGTCTGCAAATATCAAAGAAATTATTTATGGCTTTTTACAAAACAGCATAGCCCAGCATGGAAAAGTAACTGCCCTCGGCTGGATTTGTTTGGCAATTGTAATTACTATTTTTTTAAAGAACCTATTTCTTTATTTATCTTTTTATTTTTTAGCACCTATAAGAAACGGAGTAACGCGTAAATATTCCAGACTCTTGTATGAAAAAATATTAAAACTGCCTATTGGCTATTTTACAGAACAACGCAAAGGAGATATCTTAAGTAGGTCTTCCAATGATATCACTGAGCTAGAAAATTCTGTGATTGGCGCACTAGAAGGACTTATCAAAGAGCCTTTAAATATTATAGGCATACTTATTTTCTTATTTATTATAAGCGTGAAACTTACTTTGTTTGTTTTTATATTACTTCCTTTAGCTGGTTTAATTGTAGGACGCATTGGTAGAAGTTTGAAAAAACATACCAATAAGGCGCAAGTAAAATGGGGCGAGATTTTATCTCAGATGGAAGAAACATTAACAGGCTTAAGAATTATCAAAGCCTTTAATGCAGAAGGCAGAGTAAAAAAACAATTTTTTGGATTAGTGGATGAGATTTTCAATATCAAAAATAAAATATTAAATAGGCGTGATTTGGCTTCTCCTATTTCTGAAACCTTAGGTGTTGTTATTTTATGTGGAGTATTATGGTTTGGAGGCCAGTTGGTGTTGAGTGGTGAGATATTAAATGGAGGTTCCTTTATTGCTTATGTAGCTTTGTTCTCTCAAATTATTAATCCTGCGAAAGCCTTATCCCAAGCAGCTTACAACGTGACAAGAGGTAATGCTACATTGGATAGGTTGAATGAAATTTTAGAAGCCCCTTTAACAGTTGAAGAGCCTACTGAGCCTATTGAAATTACCGACTTTAAACAGTCAATTCAATTTGAGAATGTTCAATTTTTATATCAAGACGCTTCCATATTAAAAAATATAAACCTTACTATTCAAAAAGGTAAATCGGTCGCATTAGTGGGCTCTTCAGGTGCGGGTAAAAGCACCTTAGCCGATTTAGTGCCTCGCTTTCACGATGTATCTGCGGGTAATTTATATATTGATGGAAAAAATATTAAAGAGTATAGTTTACATAGTTTAAGAAATTTAATAAGCATTGTTACGCAAGAACCTATTTTATTTAATGATACCATTGCTGCCAACATTGCCTTGGGTAAACCAGGTGCCACGGAGGCAGAAATTATAGAAGCTGCAAAAATTGCGAACGCCTACGAGTTTATCATTAAAAAAGAAGGTGGCTTTCAAAGTATGATTGGAGATAGAGGTAGCAAACTAAGTGGTGGTGAGCGCCAGCGCTTAACCATTGCTAGAGCAGTTTTAAAGAACCCTCCTATTTTAATTTTAGATGAAGCCACTTCCGCACTTGATACAGAAATTGAAAAATTAGTACAAGAAGCCATTAATAATATGATGCAAAATAGAACCTCTATTGTCATTGCACATCGTTTATCTACTATTCGACACGCTGATGAAATTATTGTGCTACAGAAAGGTGATATTGTTGAAAGAGGTAACCATGATGCATTGATTGCTCAAAATGGTTATTACCGTAAGCTAATTGACATGCAAGAAGTAAAATAAGTAGAAATAAAAAAAAGTAAAAAGGTTTAAAATAATATATACAAAAAACCCCGATAAATTTTATCGGGGTTTTTATATAGAACAATTGAATGTTGCCTTTTATGTATAGCTGCTTTTGATCTTTTATTAATCTTCTACTGATCGTTGCTATTTTTTACATACCCCAATTTTGCTTCTAAGCTTAAGGTAGCATGTGGCACCGCACGTAAACGCGCTTTATCTATTAAGCGACCTGTTACTCTACAAATACCATAGGTTTTGTTTTCGATACGCATTAAGGCTTTCTCTAAATGGTCTATAAAAGTAATTTGTCTAGAAGCCATTTGACCTAACTGCTCTCTTTCCATGCTAACACTACCATCTTCCATAGTCATGTACCTGGCGTCGTCATTATCTCCGCCCAATTCATCCTTGCGTGTAATAATTCCTTGTAAGTAAACTAATTCTTTTTTTGCAGCATCTAATTTCTTAGAAATTAAATCTTTAAACTCTTTTAATTCTGCATCAGAGTATTTTACTAAAGTCTCCGTAGATCTTTCTACTTCTTTTCTTCTTTCCATTGGAACATAGCCTGGTTGATAAGGCACGCTACTTTTAGCGCCAATTTTTGGAACTTTAATATCTTTAATAGGCTCTGCAACTTTACGCACTGGTTTTACAGGAGGCGTTGGAATTTTTGGAACCGGCTTTGCAGGAGGAACATATTTTTCAACTGGCTTAGCGACAGGTTTAACGATTGGTTTTGGAGCTGCCTTTACAGGAACTACTTTTTTTAAGGGAGCTTTAATAGGAGTTGCTTTTTTTAAAGGCGCTTTAACGGGAACCGGTTTTTTTACAGGAGCTACTTTTTTAGGAACTACCTTTTTTACGGGTGCCGCTTTTTTGGGAGCTACCTTTTTAGCAGGGGCCGCTTTTTTAGGAGCTACCTTTTTAGCAGGAACTGCTTTTTTAGGTGCTGCCTTTTTTGCAGGAGCTGCTTTTTTAGCAGGAGCAGCCTTTTTTACGGGTGCCGATTTTTTTGGAGCTGCTTTTTTAGCAGGGGCCGCCTTTTTGGGTGCTGGTTTTTTTGTAGGCATATTTATCCTTTTTGTCTAACTGAAATTCTTAATTTGTGATCATTTATGTCAACTTCTACCCCCTCTTTCAAGACCGGTAGGAAGTCTATCTGGACTGCGAGAATTTCGCGGCAAATATACCCCGAAAATTGAATAATGGACTCCTTCAAGTCTGTATTATCCTCAATTTCAAGCAAAATCTTGTCTGTTAGCTCAAAATTGCTCTCTTTTCTTATGTTTTGGACCCTATTTACCAGTTCACGGGCATGTCCTTCCTTCAATAACTCGGGGCTAATGGTAATATCCAAGGCCACCGTTAAGGCATTTTTGACAGCCACGCTCCAGCCAGGTATATCTTCTGCAATAATATCTACCTCATTGATTAGCAACTCTATACTCTCTGATTCGATGTCTAAGGCCAATTTTCCCTCTTTTTCCAAGCTCGTAATTTGAGCCTGGGTCAAATTGGCAATGACGGCCGATGCTTGTTTCATTTTGGTACCCAACTTAGCACCCAATAATTTGAAATTGGCTTTTACCTTTTTGCTAATCACCCCTTCAGTCTCTGTTATATAATTAATTTCTTTAACGTTTACCTCGGCAAGTATTAATTCTTCCATTAATTCAATGGCCGTTTTGGTGGCTGGATCTAAAACAGGAATTAGTATTTTTTGTAAAGGCTGACGCACTTTGATATTTACTTTTTTACGAATAGATAAAACCAAAGAACAAATATCCTGTGCCATTTGCATTCTTGTCTCTAAAGCAGTATCTATTTGAGATTTGTCTGCAATAGGAAAAGGAGCATGATGAATAGAACTATAATTATGTTTTTGAGTAACGCTATTTAAATTTCTGAAAACTTGATCAGCAAAAAATGGTGAGATAGGGGCCATTAATTTAGTAATGGTTTCAATACACTCGTATAAGGTTTGATAAGCAGCAATTTTATCTTGCGTATAAGTACCTTTCCAAAAACGACGACGACATAATCTTACATACCAGTTGCTTAAATGCTCATCCACAAAAGTTTCAATGGCACGACCTGCAGTGGTGGGTTCGAAATCATCCATTGAAGAAGTGACAGTTTGAATTAAAGTATGTAAAGAAGAAATAATCCAACGATCAATTTCTGGTCGCTCGGCTAAAGGAATGGTTGCTTGTTCAAAATGAAAATCATCTACATTGGCATACAAAACAAAAAACTGATAAGTATTGTATAAAGTGCCAAAGAATTTTCTTTGTACTTCTTGTATACCAGACATATCAAATTTTAAATTATCCCATGGAGATGCATTGGTCACTAAATACCAGCGTGTGGCATCGGCGCCATACTTTTCAATGGTTTCAAAAGGGTTCACCACATTGCCCAGTCGCTTACTCATTTTATTACCATTCTTATCTAAGACAAGTCCATTACTCATCACCGCCTTGTAAGCAACACTATCAAACAGCAGTACACCTAATGTATGTAATGTATAAAACCATCCACGAGTTTGGTCTACGCCTTCGCAAATAAAATCGGCTGGGAAGGCCTCGCCTTTATCAATTAGATCTTTATTCTCAAAAGGATAATGCCACTGCGCATAAGGCATCGCACCAGAATCAAACCATACG